>CAZUUR010000052.1:0-10198 GCA_964622815.1 uncultured Oscillospiraceae bacterium
ATGGCGTAGTTGCCGCCGAGCGTGGGGCAGGGACTGCCGGACGTAACGTGTCCAACCTTCCTGCCATCGAGGTAAACGTCCGTATGCTCGCGCGCAATGCCCTTGTCTATCAATTTTAGCCCTATGCGCAGGTGCTCCGGCGCCTTCAAAAGCGCCTCGCGGCCTATGAACTCGCCCTTTGCGGGCTTCACCGCGAAGCTAATGCCCGTCTCAACGGGGGTTATCTCCGCGTTCATCTCGTGACCGTATAGCGGCATTGACGCCTCAAAGCGCAGCGTGTCGCGCGCGCCAAGGCCGCAGGGCAGCATGTTCACGGCCTTGCCCGCCTCCATGAGCGCGCGGTGCAGCTTCACGGCGTCCCCGGCGGCGCAGTAAAGCTCAACGCCGTCCTCGCCGGTGTAACCCGTGCGCGAAACCATGCAGTCCACTCCGCCCACCATCACGCTCTCTTTAAAAGTGTAATTCTTGGCGGGAACATCGTCCGCGCTAAGGCCCAGCGCCGTCAAAACGTCCATAAAAAGAGGCCCTTGAAGCGCAAGCTGGCCTATCATGCCGCTTACGTTGTCAACCTTAACGCCCTGAGTTTCGTGGGACTTGAACCAATCGAAATCCTTATCGGTGTTCGCGGCGTTCACAACGATGTAATAATCGTTCTCGCCGCGCATGTATATGAGAATATCGTCCACTGTGCCGCCGTTTTCATAGCAGACCATGCTGTAGCGGCAGCGGCCGGGCGTCATGCCTGCGATGTCGTTGGTGACCATGTTTTGCAGCCAGTCAAAGGCTTTTTCGCCCCTGACGAGCACCTCGCCCATGTGCGAAACGTCGAAAAGGCCGCAGCGCTCGCGCACCGCCTTGTGCTCCTCTATTATGGACGTATACTGCACCGGCAGCTCCCAGCCGCCGAACTCAACTATCTTGCCGCCGAGTAAAACGTGCTCGGCGTACAAGGGTGTGCGCTTTAGCTCTCCCATTTATGACCTCCATTGATTTTTTATCGGCAAAGCCGCATACGGTCAAGCCGAATACGGCTTAATTATACAGCATAAACCGTGATTTATAAAGGGGTGCACGCGGGCGAGATGCAATATATTTGTAAACATCGGCTAAATGCGCTAACGCGAAGCGTTTGCGCGTTTAGCCTTTGGGAGAACGCGGAGCGTTCTCCGCGGGAAATGCGCTAACGCGAAGCGTTTGCGCGTTTAGCCTTTGGGAGAACGCGGAGCGTTCTCCGCGGGAAATGCGCTAACGCGAAGCGTTTGCGCGTTTAGCCTTTGGGAGAACGCGGAGCGAAGCGCTTGCGCATTTTGCCTTTGGTGGGCGGGGAAAACGGACGGTGGGTCAACGCGGGGGCGTTCCAATGCAAGATAATGCTGCGGCAAGGTCACCCAATATGTAGGGTCGAGTCTTGACTCGACCGCGCTTGGCTACAGCCCTATACGCCTCCTTTTTTGCTCTTACCCCAGCCTCTAAGCTCCAATGCCCGAAATGTGAAATTTATTGCACAAAAATGAATATTGCGCAAACAATGTGTTACTGCTATAATGTTTTTGTATAAATGTATAGATATAGTCAAAATTGGGTTTTTTAGGCGGGAAACGCCGCGCGGCGCGTGTATTGCGCAAAAATGCCAAACAGAAGGGGGACGCTTATGGAAACGCTGCTTATCGTGGGCGCAATAGTTATTGTCAGCGTTGCGGCGTCTCTTATAGTGAATGCCAAAAGCCCCAAATATCTAATTTGCTCGATTATCACCGCGCTGATGGCGGTGGGGTTTGGGCTGTACATCTATTTTTCGATAGACACCTTCAGGACGTTTGAGGAGCTAAAGCTCACCGGCATACTCGGCGCGTCGCTGATAGTGATAGTTTCCGTGGCAATGAACCTTTTGCTCGGGCGCGGCGAAAAGACCACCGTGGGCGTTGCGGCAAAGCAAGCGGCAAACGTCGCGGCGCAAAAGGACGATAAGACTCGCGCCAAGCAAGCGCTCAAAAAAGAAAAGGCCGACCGCCGCGAGGACGATATTGCTCAAAAGCGGAGCGTTCGCCGCGAGGCGCAGCCGGACAAGAATAAAGCGACCCAAAGCGTGCGTGCGGCGCTTGTGCACGATGCGGATATATCCGAGTTTGAGCTTGATAAGATGATAGATAACGCCGCGTCGGCAACTGAAAATCAAGTGCCGAGCGTGGACGATGAGGCCGCGCGTGCTAAGGCCGAGCGTTTGGAAGCCGAACGGCTGGAGGCCGAACGCCTAGAGCGTGAACGCGCAGAGAGAGCAGAGGCCGAACGCATAGCGGCCGAGCGCGTAGAAGCCGAGCGCATGGAGCGCGAACGCGCAGAAAGAGCCGAGGCAGAGCGCCTAGCGGTAGAGCGCATGGAGCGCGAACGCGCAGAAAGAGCAGAAGTCGAGCGCGTAGAGGTCGAGCGCCTAGAAGCCGAACGCATAGAAGCCGAGTGCCTAGAGCGTGAACGCGCAGAGAGAGCAGAAGTCGAGCGCGTAGAGGCAGAGCGCGTAGAAGCCGAACGCATAGCGGCCGAGCGCCTAGAGCGTGAACGCATAGAGAAAGCCGAGGGCGAACGTGCAGAGGCAGAACGCATAGAGGCAGAGCGCCTAGAGCGTGAACGCATAGAAAAAGCAGAGGCAGAGCGCCTTGAGGCCGAGCGACTTGAGCAGCAGGTCAAGCGCAACGAGTTTGCCAATATAAAGCTTGCGGCGAAGGCGAAGGATTATAAGCGGGCGACCGACCTCGCCGTTAAATATCTCACGGCGCACGCGGGCGAATTGAACGATGAGGAAAAGCAGAGCATAAAAATGCTCATGAAGCTGATGCGCAGATAGGCACATGGTTTGTGCGCACCCCGCCACCTGCGGGAGATAGCCGCACGGCGGGCGTCCTCACGCGCTTTAGCACCTTGACCGCACCGCGGGTCGCAATCCCAATGGTGAAAGCTCCCCAAACCCCACAGCGAAAGGAAGAAGCTCCGAATTTGAAGAACGTCAAAGGCGCAAAATCAACAAGGGTTATATTGAACATCGCGGTGGTGATTGCCACGGTGGGCGCACTTGTTGTTCTTTCGGCGCAGGCGGGCATGAAAAAATTTGTTGAGCAGCCCGAGAACGTTTATGCGGACGGAATAGTGATAAACGGCGTTAACGCGGGCGGCGAGAGCTATGACGATGTGCGCGCGCAGCTTGTTAAAAAGGAAAATGAATATAAGCAGCGGCTCGGCGCGACGGTGATAATCGGCGGCAAGACGCTTGAAATAACGGCGGAGGATCTTGGCTACAGCTGTGATCTCGACGAAATATTAGAAGCTGCCAAGGCGCAAATCGACGATAGCGCCCCGCTTGCCGAGCGCTTTGACGCAACGCAGAGCGTGCGTCTTTCGGGCGCACAGTTCACAACCAGCGCGAGCATGAACCCGGAGCGTGCAAGAGCCAAAATAGAGGCGCTTGCGAGGGAAATGTCCACATTACCGGTGGACGCAACGGCCAAATTCGACCCGCTGACGGAAACCTTCATATATAAAGAAGGTAAGAGCGGCGTAAAATATCTGCCCGCGTCCATAGCGGACGAGGCGCTCGAGGCCGCGATGAACGGCACGGGCGGCACGTTTGTGTGCCAGAGCGTTGATGTCGAGCCGGAGCGCACGGAGCAGGAAACGCGCTACAACACTATACTCATTGGCGAATGCACCACCTTCGCCACAAAGCACCCCGACCGCAACGTGAACATACGCCTCATGTGCGAGGCGGTGAACGGCGTTGTTATTCAGCCCGGCGAGACATTTTCCATAAACGCGCTCGTGGGCGAGCGGACGGAGGCAAAGGGCTTCAAAAAAGCGCCGAGCATAGTGTCGGCGCAGCTTGTGGACGATTTCGGCGGCGGGATATGCCAGCTTTCGGGCACACTCTATAACGCGGCGCTGCTTGCGGACATGGAGATAGTTGAGAGGCATCATCACACATGGCCGAGCGACTATCTGCCCATGGGTCTTGATGCTACGCTCAACTGGGACAACAAGGATCTAAAGCTTCACAACCGCACCGAGTGGCCTATATACATTCACGCCGCGCTCAACGAGACGACGCAGGAGGTGACTGTGCGGCTTTACGGCGCGCCCAATAAGGACGGCTACGACGTGGTGGTGCGCACCGAGCTTATTGAGGAGCTGCCCGCGCCCGACCCGGACGTTATCCGCACGGACAAGCTAAGCCCCGGTGAAAAGCAGGTGGTGGAAAAATCCCGCAAGGGTTACAGCGTGGAGATTTATCGCGATTATTACAGCGACTCCAAGCTTGTTTATTCGGAAATTGTTTCAAAAGACTATTTTAGACCGATAAAAGGTGTTATAATGATTGGAACGGACAGCGAACAGAAATAGCTGCGTTTTGATAGATATTGTTTTTGGAGGATGTTTTCATGAAGTCAACAACGAAGGTACTCGGCCTCGCGCTGATGGGCGTGAAAGAGGGAGCGAGCATTGGCAAGGCCAAGGAATTTATCGCGGACGCTATGGAAAAGCGAGTGAGCGCCATCGTTATCGAGGGCGAAAAGGAGCGCTTGGGTCTTTACAGTCTGCCTGTTTCCAGTGTGCTGGGCATTGGCGCGGATTACATAATCACGCCGAGCCTTGAGAATGCCTCCTTTATTTCAGATGATATGAAAAAGAATCTGGGCTTTTTCCTGCTCGGCGCAAAGGTTATTTCGTGCGAGGGCAATGTTTTAGGCTTTGTGACGGAATTTGAGTTTGACGAAAAGACCGGCGAGGTGGGCGAGATAACACTCGAAAGCGGCGCCAAGTTCGCACGCGAGGCGCTTGTGGCGTTCTCAAACGAGCTTGTGTTCGTCACCACGGCGGAGGAGATTTTTACCATTGAGAAAAAGCAGCCCAAGTCCGTTTTCGATGCAGAGCAGCGCGCATTTTTGCTTGGCAAGCCCCTCAATGAGGACGTGCTCGACCAAAACGATGCCGTCGTTTTTGAGCAGGGCGAGCTTGTGACGGACGAAATGCTCGATAAGGCGGAGCAGCTTGAGCTTATGGTAGAGCTGACGCTCTCAGTGCAGTAACGGGCGGTTTATGGAGTTTTAAAAGCACCCAGTGGGGTGCTTTTTGGTTATGGTTGGCGGGCGTGTCGACGTTTGCTGCGGGGCGGGTGCGCCGGTTAGGGGTTTGCGTCCGCACGGCGGGCGGGTCAAGACCCGCCCCTACGGGGTACGGGTGCGCCGGTTGGTACGGGTGCGTCCGAACGGCGCGCGAACCATCTACAAAAGGGAGCTAATACATGAAACGATTTATTGCGGCAATACTTATCGCGCTGCTTGCGCTTATGTTAACCTGCGCGACGGCGCTTGCCGCCCCCGCAAAGGTTTATGTGGCCGGCACAGATGTGACCGCCGGCGGATATTGGGCGTCTGGCGGCGCGGGCGGCATTACCGCCGCGACTGAGCAAAGCTACACCGTATATTACGATGGCGCAGGCACGCTCTTTCTTCGCGGCGCTCAGATAACAAAAAGTCACGGCTTGCTTCAGCTAGGCGCGGGAACATGCCATTGCGGCATATTCGCAAACGGCGATTTGGCCATTGTGCTCGAAGGCGACAGCTCTATAATTTTGCCTGACAGCTTTGATGAAAGCAGCTACTGCATATATGTATACGGCAATCTTAGCATTGAGAGCGCCGCCGCTTCGCTCACGGTGAAAAGCGGCGACGGCATTCGCAGCATAGGCGTATATGCGGGCGGCGACATAACGCTCACTGGCGGCGAGCTTAGCGCTCAGGCCGGAGCGTGTACGTTTAGTGAAGGCGTGAGCGCGGGCTTATGCTCGCAAGACGGCAGCATTTTGCTCAAAAGCGGCACTGTTGCGGCAAATGGCGCGCAATCAGCTAATTTTAGCTATGGCGCGTGCGCGGAATATAACGTATCCGCGTCCGGCGGCGCACTTACTGCGTCCGGCGGCGCGGGCGTAAAGCAGAGCTGCGGCGTATATGCCAAGTATGGTGATATTTTGATTTCGGGCGGCATTGTTACGGCCGAGGGCGGCGCTTCAACGGGAGAATACGGCGGGAGCTTCGGCGCGTTGGCGAGCAATCGCGCGGTGGTATCCAGCGGCTCGCTCTATGCCAAAAGCGGCGAGGCCACAATGCTAAGCTTTGGCGTAAACGGTATTGGCGGCGTTTATGTAACCGGAGGCGAGCTTAATGCCGAGGGCGCTACGGCGACTAACGCCCAAAACGGCGAAAGCTGCGGCGCTTACAGCATGTTTGGCGAAGTGGCTTTCACAGGCGGACGGATAACGGCAAAAGGCGGCGCGGCGGCGGTGAGCGGCGCCGTAAATAAGCAGCCCGCATTTAATAGCGCGGAGCAGCCGGACGCGCTTTGGTACAAATGGCGCGTCACGCTAAGCGGCGAGTTTTCGCAAAGCACCGTGCAGCCATACGTCTATGAGGGAGCATGCACATATTTGCAGATAGCGCCGCGCGACCGCGGCGGGCTTATAACATATACATACGAAGATTGGCTGCGCGATAATCAATACGACCAAATGGCGCCCCCTTCGGGCTTAAAAGCCGACACGGCTTCGCCCGACGTTGAACAAGTCGCCGCAGGGTCGGGTCTTGACCCGACCGCCGCACCTGTACCCGCTGCGCCGGTGACGGCTGATGCGTCCACTCCCCCGCCTCCGCAAACGGGGGACAGCGCAAACGCGCTGGGGTTTGTGATGCTGGCGGCGGCGGTTTTTGCACTTATTGTGTTCTATAATCGTCATATAAATTTTGTGATCATTGGAGGAAATAAGCCTCATGGCGGACGGAACAAGAAACCTGACGGTAGGTAATCCGCGCAAGCTCATACTTGAGTTTGCAGTGCCGGTGTTTCTAAGTCAAGTGTTTCAGCAGCTTTATAACACGGCGGACTCTCTTATTGTCGGCCGGTATTTGGGTACGGAGGCGCTGGCGGCGGTCAGCTCGTCCGGCACGCTGATATTTTTGCTCATCAGCTTCTTTGTGGGCACGAGCATGGGCGCGAGCGTCGTTATATCCCGCTATTTCGGCGCGGGCGATAATGAAAGAGTGTCTCGCGCTATCCACACCACAACTCTGCTTGGCATAGCATCGGGCATAGCGCTCACCGCGATAGGCGTTTTTCTAACGCCCACCTTTCTTAGATGGATGGGTACAGACCCCGACGTGCTGCCACAAGCCATAGAGTATTTCCGCTATTACTTTATGGGCGTTATCGCCATAGTGATGTACAATAATTCCAAGGGCATTATGAACGCGCTGGGCGATTCAAAGCGCCCGCTCTATTACCTGATATTTTCATCAATAGTGAATATTGTGCTCGACCTTTTATTCATTGCGGTGTTCAAATGGGGCGTGTGGAGCGCCGCCGTGGCGACCACTATTTCGCAGGCGATAAGCGTTATCCCGTGCCTTATCCACCTGTCAAAGTCCGGCACGATATATCAGCTTGAGTGGAAAAAGCTGCGCATAGATAAGGAAATGCTCAAGGAGATTTTGCGCTACGGCCTGCCCTCCGGCATACAAAACTCGGTGATAGGGCTTGCGAACGTTGTTGTGCAGACCAACATAAATTCCTTTGGCAAGGCTGCCATGGCGGGCTACGGCTCTTACGCCAAGATTGAGGGCTTCGCCTTTTTGCCCATAACAAGCTTCACTATGGCGCTCACCACGTTTACAGGTCAAAACCTTGGCGCGGGCGAATATTTAAGAACCAAGCAGGGCGCGCGCTTTGGCATTATCTCGGTAATGCTTCTGGCGGAGCTGATAGGGCTTGTGATATATTTCTTCGCGCCGCAGCTGATAGGCCTTTTCTCAAGCGACCCTTCGGTTATCGCATTCGGCGTGCAGCAGGCGCGAGTAATATCGCTGTTCTACTGCCTGCTCGCCTTCTCACACGCGATAGCCTCTATTTGCAGGGGCGCGGGCAAGGCGTTCGTGCCTATGACTATTATGCTCGCGGTGTGGTGCGCGCTTAGAATTGCATACATCACCGTGATAATGGGGATAAAGCACGACATACAGTATATCTATTGGGCATACCCGATAACGTGGGCGATAAGCAGCGTTATCTACCTATTCTATTATTTGTTCTCCGATTGGATACACGGCTTTCAAAAGCAAAAGGCGGCATAAAGGCGGCTGACAACGCCGGTCGATGCGGCGATATAATGCCGGCGGGTTTTGCCCGCCGTTTTTTTGCGTAACGGGCGCGTGCGGGTGCATGCGCATGCGAGCGGGTCAAGACCCGCCCCTACGGGGGTGGCCTTCGTAGGGGCGAACTGTGTTCGCCCGTCCTCTCTCCCCGCATTTCTCGTTTCTTGCGCGTGAAAGCATCTTATGCTATAATATCTTGAACTACTATAAAAGAGGAGGCATGGGAGTATGAGCTTTTCTGAATTGCCCGTGAACGAGAGCATCGAGCGCATATCGCTTTTGCTTTCGCGCTCGCTTTTGATGCCGCAGTTTGACAGCTCCGAGCCGCTCCCCTGCCTTGCTGCGTACATTGCTGCGCTCATAGACGGCGATGTGGCGAGCGCGACGCGCAAATACCATCTGCTTGCGGAACGGCTTTTGAACAGCAATGCGCGCCGCGTCTCGGGCGATATATTTATGGATTACCTATTGCACCTTGTGCTCGTTGACGAGACTTTTTACGAGCTTTGCAAGCACAAAAAGCAGCCCGGCCGTCAGGACGCATTCGCGCGTGCCATGCGGCATGAGATTTCCATATTATCAGAGCTTCGCGCTATCACCTCTCCCCTTTTATACCGGCTTCTTCGTGAACGCGCCCGCGACACGCAAAAGGGCGGCAGGGACGACATCGCCATGATGACGAGCGCGGTGTGGGCGGGTGAGAACGTGGCAAGACCGTCCGCTGCGGACAAAAACGCTAAAAAACCGCCGTATACGGGACGGCTTGCGCCCGAGGCGGAGTTTTTCTCCTTTAGATATGGCGATGTGGAGCTTTCCGGCAGCTATGCGGCCGATGAGGCGCTTGAGGAAATGTACTTTCGGCTATTGGAAACCAAGGATTGGTCGAGCCTGTATGAAAGCGTGTGCGAGATGCGCCTTAGCTACGGCGCGGGCGATTTCATGCGCTATAGACGCTTTCTTTTCTGCGGCGATAAGCTCATGCCAATGAGCAAAATGGCGCAGGACGGCCTGCCAATACCCAAGGTGCAGCCCATTCCCTTTTATGATGCGGCACGCGAGGCCATTATGGAAAACGTGATCTCATTTATGCGTGGCGACGATTACGACGATATGATTCTCCTTGGCGGCGCGGCGTGCGGCAAGACGCAGCTTATGATGAGCGTGCCCGAGGAGCTTGACGAGCTTAGGCTCGTGCTTGTGGACGGCGACGGCTACGGGCATTTACGAAAGCTTGAATATATGCTCTCGCAGCAGCCATATAGATTTCTTGTGGTTTTAGACCGGCTGACATTCGCTGAGATAAACGAGAAGCTCGAGGTGAGTATGCTTCTTGACAGGATAGGCCGCGGCTGCACGCCAAGAAACGTGATATATATCGCCACCGCGCGTATGCTGCCCACTTGCCCGTGCTCGTTTGAGCCGGTGTGGCTGCCGGAGATAACGCAGGCTGATTTTGTTGACATCGTGCTTGAGCTTCGTGATAATATGGCCGACAGGGACGAGAATTACCCGGTATTTACCCGCGACGACGTGATAAACGCCTGTCTCGATTTAAGGATAGATTTGGGCTCTGAGAATTTGAATTTGTTCCTCGCCAACAGGGTGTTAAGGCGATGTAGAAGGAATATTACGATACGCTGACCGCACCCCGCAGTGTATGGCAAAATCGAAGATTTTGACGTACCGCGAAAATCTTAACACCCTAAATTCAAGGAGGTTTCACTCATGCAAATATACAACACAATGACTCGTCAGAAGGAAGAATTTGTGCCTGTCACGCCGGGCGAAGTGAAAATGTACGTCTGCGGGCCGACCGTTTACAACTATTTTCACATAGGCAATGCGCGGCCGTTCGTCGTTTTCGACACGCTGCGCAGGTATTTTGAATATTTGGGCTATAAGGTCACTTTTGTTCAGAATTTCACGGATATTGACGATAAGCTCATCAATCGCGCCCGCGAGGAGAACACCACCGTCAAGGAGCTTGCGGACAGATATATAAAAGAATATTA
>CAZUUR010000053.1:0-10162 GCA_964622815.1 uncultured Oscillospiraceae bacterium
TATACGGTCGCTGCCGCCACCAACCGTCATTTACGGTCAATCTCGTTTGGTCGCCGCTTGAATAAACGTATTTATACGGCCCCGTACCTACGGGCACATTGGCGTTTTCAACGCCGCTTTTTTCTATTGGAAATGTGAGCGCATAAAGCGATGCTATGCCAGGAAGGTACATCGTTATCTTTACCGTGCTCGCATCCAGCTTTTCTATGCTCTCAATTCGTTTTAAACAATATGAATAATATGACGAATCGCCCATTACCTTTAGCTTTTCGTATGTGAATACTACGTCGTCTGCGTCTACCATCGTGCCATCGTCCTGCCAAGCCGCAGCGGCTCTAATTTTCACCGTCCACACGCGGCCTGAATCGTCACACGCCCAGCTTTCGGCTATTGCGGGGGTGCACATACCCTGTTTGTCTATTGAAATAAGCCCTTCATATATGAGCGAGAAAAATGCGAGCATTTCCTCCGTGTTCACATGCAGCGGGTCTGTAATATCAACGTTGACCGGCATAGACAGCCTAAGCTCGCCGCCCTCCGCCGCCACAGGCTCCGGCGTTTGGGTGGGCGCGGGCGTGCGGATAACCCTTTGAGTTGTCTCCGCTTTTTTGCACGAGCTACCGCACAGTGCCAAGAGCGCAAGTATAAAGCATAAATATTTTTTAAAATGAATCTTCATATAAATCCTTATATTTCGCATACGCCGAAAGTACTTTTTTTACATACGAGCCTGTTTGAGCAAATGGAATATCCTCTATTTGAGAAGTTTTCGTTACCTTTCCCGAAGCTAGCCATTTATCAACGTTGCCAGGCCCCGCGTTATATGCCATGAGCGCAAGCTCGCGGCTTTCATACTTATTTATCAGTTGATTTAAATACCAACAGCCAAGTTCTATATTTAAAGCTGGCTCACGCAGCCTGTCAAGCGAATCAAGCTCTACATCGTATATCTTTTCATAAATCCACTTGCCTGTATCTGGCATTAGCTGCATAAGCCCTATCGCGCCTTTCTCGGACACTGCCACATTTCTGTTGGAGCTTTCGCAATGAATAACGGCTGAAACGAAATATGGATCGAGCGAGTATTTATCTGAATACCGCTTTATCTCATCCGGATACTCAAGCTTATATATTCTGCGCTCAAAATACGGGGTTAATATAACCGTCGCAGTTATGAGCAATAAAAGCGCAAGCACAAAAATAGATAACAGTTTTACAGTATTTCTTCGTTTTTTGCTCATTTACCGTCCTTCACGGCTTTATATAGCGCATCGACCTTTTCAATAAGCTCGCTCACGCTGCCGTCATTTTCAATGATTATATCGGCATGACGTCTCTTTTCTTCCTGCGGGCATTGCGCTGCCATGCGCGCCAGCACGCTTTGCCGTGTCGCTCCGTCGCGTTCCATAGCCCGATTAAGTCTTAATTCATCGCGCGCGGCCACCAGCCACACCTCGTCCACATCTTTGTCCGCGCCTATCTCTATCAAAAGCGGCATATCCCACACTATAACGGCGTCCGCATTATTTAATCCAATTAGTCTGGTTTGCTCGCGCATACTATTCATTATAAGCGGATGCAATATTTTATTTAACGCATCAAGCTGTTCCAGATTTGAAAATACTAGCTCAGCAAGACGCTTTCTATTGAGTGTGCCGTCCTGCGCTATTACTTGAGCGCCGAATGCCACCTTTATTTTTGCAAGCCCTTCGCTGCCTTTTTTAGTCACCTCGCGGGATATTTCGTCCGCGTCAAGTACCTTCGCGCCAAGCTCAATAAGCCTTCTTGACACCGTTGACTTGCCGGACGCTATAGAACCCGTTAACCCGATAAGACGCACCTTCTGCTACCCCGCTATTTCGCTTCGTTCCAGTTCTTCGCGCAATGCACGTCCGCTAAGAGCTTTACTTTTAGCTCAGCAACACCCTCCATGCACTCTTTTAGGAGCACCTTCACGCGCTCGGCTTCTGCTTGAGGCGCTTCTATTATCAATTCGTCATGTACCTGTAATATCAGGCGCGATTTAAGCTTTTCTTTTTTTAGCGCCGCGTCCACATTAACCATGGCAAGCTTAATTATATCCGCCGCAGTGCCCTGAATTGGCATATTCATCGCCACACGCTCACCAAAGGAGCGCATATTAAAATTGGAGGAGGAAAGCTCCGGCAGATCACGCCTGCGGCCATACATTGTTGAGGCATAGCCAAGCTTTTTGCCGCGCTCAACGCTCTGCTTCATATAATTGCGTATGCCCTCATACCTTTCAAGGTAACGCTCAATAAAAGACGCAGCCTCCTTAGGCGATGTGTGTATATTATTGGCGAGGCCAAATGCACTTATGCCGTACACAATGCCAAAGTTGACCGCCTTCGCCGCTGAACGCTGCTCCTTTGTTACCTTATCAAGAGAAGTACCAAACACCTCCGCCGCGGTGGACGCGTGAATATCAGCTCCACTGTTGAACGCAGCTATCATTCTTTCATCGCCGCTTATATGCGCAAGCAGTCTTAATTCTATCTGAGAATAGTCCGCGTCCACAAGTACGCAGCCCTCCTTAGCAACAAAAGCGCGCCGTATCTCCCTGCCAACCTCCGTGCGCACCGGTATATTCTGCAAATTGGGCTCTGTACTCGAAATTCTTCCCGTTGCGGTGACATTTTGATTGAAGGTGGAGTGTATGCGCGAATCATCGTCCTGACGCGCGAGTGTGAGCATTGCGTCCACAAAGGTGCTCTTAAGCTTTGACACGAAGCGATAATCAAGTATAAGCGGCACTATATCGTGCTCCATTGAAAGCTTTTCAAGCACTGCGGCGTCCGTTGAATAACCAGATTTGTTCTTCTTTTGCGGTGTAAGCTTTAGCTTTTCAAATAGAATAACCGAAAGCTGCTTTGGCGAAAGAATATTAAATTTCTCACCGGCCATTGAATATATACTGTCCGACAAGCTACTCATCTGCCTGCCAAAATCGGCCGAAAGCTCCTCCAGCGTAACCGCATCAACCATAAAGCCGCGCTGCTCCATATCGTAAAGCACGCCTGTTAGCGGAAGCTCAATATCCTTGTAAACGCTTATTAGCCCTTTTGCATCAAGCTCGGCGGTAAGCCTATTATAAAGCACAAACAAAGGTGCAGCGCCGTCCGCCTTGATCCCCAGTTGCTCCAAAATAAGTGCATCCAACGAATCAGCAGGGTGTATTGCATTTATAAGATAATCAGCTATCATTGCATCAAATTTAGTGCAAGTTAACTCAGCGCCGAATTTGGCGCACAGATGCATGACGCGTTTCGCATCGAATACAAGCTTGCCTATTTTATCTGAGCGCAATATTTTATCAAGCGCCGTGAACACGGCCTGGGCATCGAGCCCGGTTTCAAAGAGAGTTGCGCCGAGCACTATCTCATATTCTTCTTTTTCATCGGCAGCGATATAGAATCTATCTCCTATATCCAAAGCAACGAGCTTCGCTTGCTCAAGTTTGGATACAAGCGCGTTTAACGCCGCCTCATCGGAAACGGTCACGCGCTTTGCGGGGGTATATTGCGCCTCCGTCGATTTGAAAACAGCCGCCGCGTCGCTTTGCGGAAGGCGGGATATTATGTTGCGCAGCTCTAGCCTTCCTAGCATAACGAGCCCGTTTGAAAGCAGCGAAGCGTCGAAAGCAGCGTCCTCGAGGCCAGTGGAAATCGGGGCGTGCGTGTTTATAAGGCCAAGCTCGTATGTCATTCGAGCGGAATCCGTGCCATTTTTTATTTTTAATACCAATGCGCCTTTTTCATTATCGGCATTGGCAAGTGTGTTTTCAAGCGTTTGATATTTTTCAAGCAGCTTTTGAGCGGTTTTCTCGCCCACGCCAGGGATACCCGGCAAATTATCGGAGCTATCTCCCATCAGACCTTTCAGATCAGGCATTTGCTTAGGTGTAAGGCCATACTGTTGCTTTAGCTCGGCTTCGTCAAACTCAACCGTTTCGCTTAGACCTTTTTTTGTAACAAGCACATGCGTATTCTCGCTTATCAGCTGTAAAGCGTCGCGATCGCCCGTGACGAGTAAGGCAAAAACGTCATGTTCATTTGCTATACGCGCATAAGTACCCAATATATCGTCCGCCTCATAGCGCTCGCATTCGCAAATGAACACGCCCATATTGCTTAAAAGCTCCTTTAATATTGGGAATTGTGCGCGAAGATCGTCCGGTGTAGCGACGCGTCCCGCCTTATATTCTATGTAGCGCTCGTGCCTGAAGGTTGGCGTTTTCATATCGAAGGCAACGAGCATATAGTCCGGCTGCATATCAACAAGCTTTAGCAGCATGCTCATAAAACCATATATCGCGCCGGTAGGAGTGCCGTCCTTTGTCATCATAGGGGGCAAAGCGTGAAACGCTCTATGCAATAGGCTATTTCCGTCTATGGCTATTAGCTTTTTCATCAATTCAATCCTATTCTATAAATAAATTCCTGATTTATTGACTCGCGTATGCTCACAGCGCTTTTGAGAAGCGCTATAGCTTCATCAAGCCGGCGTTCGTCGTTAACATAAAGCGTTGCGAAGGGTTCGTCCGCCGCGATGCTATCACCATAGCGTTTGTGCATCACAAGGCCCACCGCGGGGTCAATCTTATCTGCCTTGGTTGCACGACCCGCGCCCAATAGCTGCGCAGCTACGCCTATATCTGAGGCGCGCATATCTGATATATAGCCGTTCCGGCCAAGGCATACGGGAATTTTCCGCTTCACTTGAACCAAAATATCAGGATCGCGTATGCAAGCGGTATCGCCGCCAAGCATTTGGAGCATAAGGCGAAGCTTCTCAAGCGCAGCTCCCGATTTTATCGCCGCACGCGCGCGTGCCTTACCGTCCTCCTCGTCCTTGGCTATACCCGCAAGCAGAAGCATCGTGGCGCTCAGCCCCATGCAAACCTCAAAGAGCAAATCCGTTTCTTTTACGCGGCCTGAAAGCACATCTATTGCTTCACGCATTTCAAGGCCATTGCCCACGGCAAGGCCAAGCGGCTGATTCATATCCGTTATCATTGCGACTACCTTCTTGCCAACGTGCTCGCCTATCTCAACCATGGTCTTTGCAAGCTCCTTTGCCATATCAACAGTTCGCATAAAAGCACCGCTGCCTACCTTGACATCAAGAACTATCGCGTCTGTACCGACGGCGAGCTTTTTACTCATTATACTCGAGGCGATAAGAGGAATGCTCTCTACCGTACCCGTAACGTCCCTCAAGGCGTACATAAGCTTATCGGCAGGTGTTAGCCCTTCCGTCTGCCCTATTACGCACAGGCCTATTTCCTTTACTATCTCCTTAAAGCGATCAACACTTTGGTCTACCGACACTCCCTTAACCGATTCAAGCTTATCGAGCGTTCCGCCTGTGTGACCAAGCCCTCTGCCAGACATTTTCGCCACCGTACCACCACACGCGGCCACTATAGGCGCGATAACAAGTGTGGTAGTATCTCCAACGCCGCCGGTGGAGTGCTTATCCAGCTTAACGCCTGGAATATCGCTTAAATCAAGCACACGGCCTGAATTCATCATCGCAAGCGTTAGATCAGCCGTTTCACGGCTGGTCATGCCCCTAAAGCAAACCGCCATCATAAACGCGGACATTTGATAATCCGGGATTTCACCTTTTGTGAAGCCGTTTATGATAAAATCTATTTCCGCTTTTGAAAGCGCTTCTCCCTCGCGCTTTTTAAGTATCAGGTCAACCATTCTCATGTGGCTCTCCTCCAAGTTAAGGTATCTATTATTATACCTCACGAAGAAAGGTAAAACAACGCAAAGTATTTATTACATTGTAAACAAATATATTAAAAAAGTTGTCAGATTTTGGCTTAATAAATTGTCATATATGTTAGTGAACGTCATAAACAAATATGGAGGATATTTAATGAAGAGACGAATACTTTCCCTTTTGCTCGTTGTTTGCTTATCTGTACTTTGCGTCGGCGCTACCTCGATGGCGGCGGAAGCTCGCGCATCAGCAATGCTCAGCGGCGGGCTATTATCAAACGGCGGAAGAAGTTATCAGCTATACGGAAAAATCAGGGGTACAAGCGGCGATGCGAAAACCGTAAGAGCCGAGTTATATTTGGGCAATACCTATATAACTTCCACATCCACAGTTAGCGGAACGGCCAGCATCGTTACAGCCACCACCAACGTCACCCTATCTACCGGCACATACCGGGTTGATGTATACGGGACAACCTCAACCGAGCCTTCTCTCTCTTATTCAACATACGTAAGCGTTTCATAAGCCCTTCTAACCCATGTTTCAAGGCTGCTCAAAGGCAGCCTTTCTTTTATTCCAGATTGCTGATGAAGCTTAAGAAATCTATTTCTGACTCAGCGAGCACCGTTAGCAAAGAATCATCGAGTGAAGCAAATCCAACATAGCTATTGTCCGTCGAGTAAACATAATAGTTAAGCTCCACATTGTCGAGTATATATGCGGTATTCCATTGCTCATCTGAATGTTTTTCGCCATAATACCCTGTGTTTAAATCAAAGGTCTGCTGTAGCTCAACGCTTCTGCCGTTTTTATCAAGGTATATCGAAATAACCGTTTCTTCAGTGGAATCGCGATAGTATGACGCGCTATCAAGTTTATAATCCAGCAAAGTGCACTCTATTACACCGCTCTTCCCGCTTGCTTGCTTTAGCTCGCCAATAGTTCTGTATTCAACGCATGTACCCTCAACATAAGGCACTATTTCATTTTGAGAATATTCGTTTTTTATCACATAGCTGTCATCAAAAAGCGAAATAATTATTCTGCACAGTTCCTTTGCCATAGCACGTCCAACCGGAACAAAGCCGAAGAACCCCGCAAGAAGAAGCATTATCAGCACCGCTACCGTCAGCTTTTTATGCGACAGCACGGCGGTTAACAGATTCATCTTATCCAATTTGCATTCACGCGCCTCAAGCGCCTTAAAAAACGGCTCCCATGCTTGATATGGCAAGCTTGAGCTTGCCCTTGCTTTTTTAACAACAGTCTCTATATCCGGATAGCCATATTTTTTCAGCAGATATTCGGCTTGAGCATCGGATAGTACAAATGTGCTGTCCGCCAGATATGGCCGCTCATAAAGCAGCCTTTTGAGTTTTCTTGCCGTCACATCAAATTCCTCCAAATCAACATGCGCATGAGCATAGTGAAAATGAACGGCGCACGGTCGCGAATGCGCTCACGCATACGGCTAAAGTGCTTGGACAGTGTGCTTTCCTTCATATTCAGGCTATTTGCAAGCTCTCTTATGCTATAGTCCTCCAAGTGAAACTTGATGAAGGCGTCCACCAGCTCCTCGGGGTACTTTGATAAAATGGTTTTAAGCTCGCCAACCATCTGACGGGCTTCCATCTCCGCTTCAAGTTCGGCGGTTCTCCCACCATACAAGCTGATAAGCTCCGGATCTGTTATCACAGCCTTGCCCTCGTGTTTGCGCATGTTTTGAGCGCTGTTCCTAAGGCAGGTCATGAAATACGGCATCGGCTCCTTTACAGTTTGTAGCTGCTCATTTGATAAAATGCTCACAGCGAGGTTACCCAAAAGATCTTCGGCGTCGATGTGATTGCCCGTAAGCTTGTACGCATACCTAGACAGGGTTTTGAAATTTGCTTCGTCCATATATACGGCTATCAACTCATTTACGTCCATGTTATCCCCCGCTGCTTGCTTGCGCATTTTTAAAGGTTTTGTTATAACATGGAAAATAATACCAGTTTTTTTCATGCGGGTAAAGCATAAAAAACATAGTATGGATTTCTATACATATTTGACAAATAAAGGAGCACAAATCTGACAAAATAATCATGTTTTAATTGTGAACAATATTACTGTAAGATTTTGCGCGACTGAATTGTTGCATTATAGACGGCTCTGTTTACTGGTACTCAGTGTTGAAAATAAGCTGCAAATTTGGCAAAAACACACGGCACGAGCTTATTAGATATAATGCCTGCCATTCCACCGCTACAAAAAGGGATTGCGTGATTTTGCGCAATCCCCTAGATTATTCCCTCGTCCGTGACCACTGCATCCATGCTTATATCATGAGCCTCAGTTGGGACTTTATCAACTATTTGCCATGAAAAGGCAAAGCCAAGCTTAAAAGTGTCCGGGCGCAGCTTATCAAAGAGCCTGTCATAGTAGCCCGCGCCATGGCCAAGGCGTGCCTTTTGCTTATCAAATGCCATGCCGGGAACAATTACCATATCTATTTCATCGGCGGTCACGCGCCGCGCGCGGCCGGGAACAGGCTCCAGTATCCCATAGCTGTTTTTTTCAAATGCCGAGACATCATCTATATAAAGCTCAAGCGAATTTCCCTCTGCGCAGCGCGGATACACCACGCGTTTACCTGACGCAAGCGCGGCTTTGGCTATTTTAGCAGGGTCTATCTCGGTTTGCATAGCCATATACAAAAGCAACGTTTGGGCGCGGGCGTAGGGCTTCATTTCAAGCACGGCGGCGCAGGCTTTTTCCGACGCCGCCGCGCATTGAGTGCGCTCGCGCTGTGCTTTGCGCATTAGTGCGCGCAACTCGCGCTTTGAGATATCAGAATTCATCGTGAGCTATATTGCCGTTTACAATGGTAAGCTTGCAGCGAGAACGAGCGTCTAGCGGGTCGCCTGAGTAAACGGCTATATCCGCATCCTTACCTATCTCAAGGCTGCCCACCCTATCCGCTATGCCAACTATCTCGGCGGCGTTTATGGTTATCATTTTGAGCGCCTCCTCGGCGGGCAGACCCTCGCGCACGGCTATTGCGGCGCAGACTATCAGATATTGCTGCGGGATAACAGGGTGATCCGTCATCATGGCAAACTTTATCCCCGCGTCATAAAGCGTCTTAGGTGCTTTGAAGGTAAGGTTTTTAAGCTCTATCTTGCTGCGTTCTGAGAACAGCGGCCCTATTATTACGCCTGCGCCAAGTTCGTCTACAGCAGTTTTGAGAAGATCCGTTATCATATAGCCCTCTGTGCAATGGTCGAGCGTGAACCTTATGTTAAACTCCTTTGCTATGCGTATGGCGGTGAGTATATCATCGGCACGATGACAATGTATCTTTAGCGGAAGCTCGCGGCGAATGACCGGCAGCAGCGCTTCCTTGCCCAAATCGCGTTCAGGGAGCTTGGAAGGGTCTTTTTCAGCCTCTTTAAGCTTGCGCTCATAATCAATAGCGCCCGCAAGCGTGCTCCTCAAGATAGCAGCCGTGGCCATGCGGGTCTGCGGAGCTTTTTTCTGCTCTGAATAAACCCACTTGGGGTTTTCTCCAAAAGCCGCCTTCATTGCTATAGGGAATTTGAGCGTCATATCCTCTATGCCACGGCCGAAGGTTTTTACGGCCACAAACTGGCCGCCCACAACGTTTGCACTGCCGGGGCCGGTGACGCATGTTGTAACGCCGCAGTCGCAGGCTTCTTTAAAGCACGGGTCAAACGGGTTTATTGCATCAATAGCGCGAAGCTGTGGTGTAGACGGGTCTGTGGCCTCGTTTCCGTCGGACCCCTCAAAGCCCATGCCATCCTCCCACATGCCTATATGGCAATGCGCGTCCACTATACCTGGCATAACCACGCAACCGCTCACGTCGCGCACGTTTGCGCCGGTGGCATCAAGATTTTGGCCTATAGCCATTATCTTGCCGTTTTCTATGGCAATATCGCCATTTAATTCTTTACCCGCCATGGTTATGATGTGACCGTTTTTCAATACAAGCATTTTTCTACTCCTCTGTCGCTTTGTTTTCAAAGCCATTTATCGTAGTTTTTACTACCGAAATTATATCGCGCGCTATGAGCATACGCTCCTTTAGCACGCTAAACGCATCGTTCGCCGACGCGCCAAGCAGGTATGACCCGACGCACGCCGCGTCAAACGGCGCAAGCTTCTGACCGAGCATTGCGAGGATTATGCCAGATAGAACATCGCCGCTGCCGCCTTTTGCAAGCCCTGCGTTACCAGTGATATTTTTTGCCGATCGCCCGTCACTATCTGTTATATAGCTCTGAGAGCTTTTTAGCAAGACTGTGCAGCCGCAATCCTTTGCAAAATTCTGCGCCGTCTCTAAGCTTCTACTCCGTATATCGTCCACACTCAAGCCTGTCAGCCGCGACATTTCGCCTATATGCGG
>CAZUUR010000054.1:0-446 GCA_964622815.1 uncultured Oscillospiraceae bacterium
TGTTGCGCTTTTTATCGCCGCGCGGCGTGCCGGTAGCGGCAATGTTGAAATAGACTAAAACGCTCTTGCGATAAAAAAGAATGTTGTCATGCTTGCGCGAAAAATGCTTCTTTGAGCGGCCGCCTGAATTGTATGACCAAACTATCTCGTTCATGAAATTTTCAGCGCCAAATATTTCGTCCATCAATATGCGAAGCTTCGCGTTCATGCGTTGATCTATATGCAGGTATAGGCTGCCTTGCTCGGATAATAGCGCGTGCGAATTTTCAAGCACCCGGCGCATAAGCGTCATATAGCTTTTTTCATCGAGCGCGTCCTTATATGCCGGTATTTGCAGCTTTTCCGCCCTGCCCGCGCCGCTTTTGACGGAGAAGGAATAGCTTTCGCCCGTGCCGAACGGCGGGTCGAGATAAATCAAATCGAGCTTGCCGGCATATTCGGCCTTG
>CAZUUR010000054.1:456-9862 GCA_964622815.1 uncultured Oscillospiraceae bacterium
CTCTCCGCATTGCCAACGATGGCTTCTTTTTGAGCATATTCGGCCTTGAGCTTGGCACTCACGTCTATTGAATTGCCAAGTATGAATAAGCCTTCGCCGCCAAAATTAAATTTCTCAGCCTTGCATGAAATTGTTTTCATAAATACTCCTAAGAAAAATGCGCTTTCGCGCATTATAGATACCCAAATGGCGGATTTATATAGTTTACTTTGCGTCGTCGTGGTGATGCGCCTTGCGTATGTGCGCTGTCATCAAGTCCTTGGCCTGTGCAGCGTCGTGCCGCTCGATAGCTTCAAATATGGCGCGGTGCTCCGCAAGCGATTTATGCGGGCGGGTTGGCTCTGTAAGCGAGCTTCTGCGCGCGCGTTGCAAGTTTTGATGAAGCGAGCTCAAAATATTTTTGAGTATGCGCGAATCACACGCTTCAAAAATTATTTCGTGGAATTGAGTATCAAGCCTTGCAAGGTTTTCCGCGTCGTTCTTGCGGGTGTACATATCCATAAGCTCAAGTATTTCCGCAAGCCGCGATAGGTTCTTTGCGTCTATGCGCTCAGCCGCCCAGTATGCCGCCTGTCCCTCAACAAGAAAACGCACGGTGAAAATATCGTCCAGATCGTTTTGCGAAAAGCCCTGCACCGTAACCCCGCGATTTGGCGTATACACAACAAGGCCCTCAAGCTCAAGCTGCTTTAGCGCCTCGCGCACAGGCGTGCGGCTAACGTGCAGATCGTCAGCAAGCTTGGTCTCGATAAGGCAGTCCCCGGTATTGTACTTACCCTCGATTATATCGTTTTTGATGGTCATAAAAACCTTTTCCGTAAGTGAAAACTTGTCGTTAAGATCCAAATACATATTGGTGACCATAGCTTTCGTTAGCGAAAGCTTCCTTTCAAAATTTTAACCGCAGGTTAAAATTGGAATTGGGGCTGGCTTTGCAAAATACCTTCAACGAAGCGCTGCGCGATTCGTTTGCACTCGGCGGATAAAGCCACAAAACCGGATATGAAAGACGAAGTCTTTCATATTTGTATCCCGCCTACCTTTTTCATTGTATAAAATAATGAACAAAAATGCAAGCTAAACGCGTATACAAGCGTACAAAAACAGGAGGAAATTGGCATGAAAAAATTTATCGCCGCCATAGTTTTAATCTTTGCGGCGTTACAAGCGTGCTCATGTACGCAAATAAGCAATTATCAGAGCATTGAGGCCGCTATACAGGAGCGGGCGACAATAGTGGAAAATGTTTATATAGATGGTGTTGACGTATCGGGTATGAATGCTCAGCAGGCCAGAAAAGCGCTTGCCGCTTACGCGCGCACACGAGCTGAGAAGCTCAACTATACTGTTACTGTTGGGCAAAAGACAATAAATATATCCGCAAAGGAATTGCCCGTAGCCTTTTTATCGGATGCCGCCATATTAAAGGCGCTAAATGCACCAAAAAACGGCGATAGGCTAGAGCTTGAGAGTGAAGTCTCCGTTGACGGTGCTGCGCTTGAGCGGCGGCTTGAGGACATCGTGCTTGAGCTTCATTCCTCGCCAAGCGATGCTAAGTATAGCTATGACGGGCAAAGCTTCACCTATTCTGAAGGAAAGAGCGGCGTTAGGGTGAATGCGTCGCGTGTCGCGCCAAGCCTTGCCCGTGCGCTAAAGGCCGGTGTCAGCGCGGGCATACGGCCGCTTGCGGATAGCATATCCGCGGAGTACACGCTCGAAATGGCAAAGCATGACATATCGCTTATAGCCGAATTTTCCACCTCGTTCAAAGGCTCTACATACGGCAAAGCGAACCGCGTGAAAAATATCGTTAAGGCTGCGCAGATGATAAACGGCATAATCGTAGCGCCAAACGAGGAATTTGATATAAACGCGGTGCTCGGCGACCGAACCGAGGAAAACGGCTGGAAACTCGCAACCGGCATACGCGACGGTAAATATGTGCAAGAGGCAGGCGGGGGAGTGTGTCAGGTTTCAACAACGCTTTATAATGCGGTTTTAATGGCCGATCTTGAGGTGAGTGAAAGATGGCATCATTCCTGGCCGCTAGGCTATGTGCCCGTTGGGCGCGATGCAACAATAAGCACCGGAGGTCCTAATTTTAAGTTTATAAACACATCTGATAGGCCTGTGGTAATATCGGCGTTCGCGGATACGGACAGCAAAAAAATAGTTGTGCGCATATTCGGCCGCCCGTGGGAGAATTTTTCATATATAGAGGTGCATTCGTGGAAAACGGGCACGATAAAAGACCCTGGAAGCGAAATAAAGCTCGATAAAACCCTCCCCTACGGCACGAGCGTGGTCGAGCGCGAGTCGCGTGCCGGCTGCACTTGTGAAACATATAAATTTTATTATAATGAAGCGGGAGAAATAATTAAAAAGCTTCGTGTCACAAAGGATAAATATCGGTCTATAAAGGGCTTAACACTCGTTTCGCGCGATATTTACGAGGCGTCTACAAATGCGGCGCCGGAAAAATCCGACGCCGCAACAAATGGCTTAGATGTGCCTTAAAGCTCAGGCTTTGGCAGGCTAGGATCGCCTGTGCCATAGGTGATCACGGGAGTAACGGTTTTATAGGTATCCTCATAAAGCACTTCGGTGGATAACACATTGCCGTCCTTGTCGAGCGTATCGCGATACGCCGTGGCGCGATAGCCATCGCGTCCCTTTATGGTTTCCGCTTCAAAGCCGGTGGGCCAATTAGGGTTAGCCTCGCGCTTTGCTTCGGGCTTTGGCAGGGTTTCTGTGGTTTCGGCACGCGTTGCGTATGTAATGCCGTTTGCAAGCGGCGCACCGTATATGGAAATGGTAATCACATAATCGGTGTTGTTGGCGCTTGAAAATATGTATAGCGGCGCGCCCGTGTTATTCACAAAGCATAAATCCGGGCCGCCGGTGCTCACGGTGGCGTCAAGCCCATAGGGCACATAGCTCGATGGCCACGAGTGATGCTTGCGCACAGTTATTTCCACCTCTGGACCGCAGCATAGAAGCGCGTTGTAAAGCGTTGTTGACACCTGACATATTCCGCCGCCCGCCTGCAATTCATAAGAGTTTCCGTTCACTATGCCAGGCGCGAGCGGCCAGCCGCCCTCCTCGGTGCGCGGACCAATAAAGTCGTTAAATGAGAAGGTAGCCCCGTTTTCAATCACAGCGCCGTTTAATAGCCCGCTCGCCTTTGTTATGTTGCCCTTGCGCTCGGTGGTGTGCTGACTTGAACGCTTATATTCCGTGTAGTAGGTGGCGCGAAGCTGCGTATTGGCCTTGAGCCAATTCATATCGTGCTCCTGCGGCGTCAGGTCGAGCGCCACTTC
Source organism: uncultured Oscillospiraceae bacterium (assembly GCA_964622815.1). Taxonomy (GTDB): domain Bacteria; phylum Bacillota; class Clostridia; order Christensenellales; family CAG-138; genus CAZUUR01. The sequence continues at coordinate 3,777 of CAZUUR010000054.1, forward strand.
AAGCGTGGAGCTGAACTGTCCCGCCGCAAGCGCCGCGCATATCTCATCATAAAGCTTGTTTTCATCGAGTATGTAGCCATCGGAGCCTTCGTAATAATGGAAGCTCGGCTCAGTCGCCCATGAGTCCGGAGTAACATAAGGCTCAATGGCGTCCGTGTCAACATGCACACCTATCTCGCTTAAAACAGTGCGCAGCATGGTTTCGTTTACCGCATAGCTCACGGGAAAATCACAGCCCGAGGTTTTTAGCATTTCCTTGGCCTTGTTGTTCTCAATTACCGTATCGCCGCGCCCGAGCATAATGGCTTCGGTAAGCGCGCTGTCGAGCGTGGTGGATATGCCAAGGTCGGCAGAGGATAAAAGCCAAAGCGAGGAATTGTGCTTGAGCGTAATGCCTATGCCTTTAACCACTTGTTCAACGCTCGGAAGCACCTTTTCGCGCGCCTGAGAGTAGGTAAGCCCGGAAACGTCAACTCCGTTTACGGTTATTCCATCAAAAAAAGTGCCGTTGTCTATGTATTGAGTTAGAGCAACCTCGGCCTGCTTTTCGGTGGGCTTTGCGTTTAACGCATATACCACGGCCGTGATACCGAATATCACAAGCAACGCCGCGAATACCAGCTTTGCATAACGTGAATATTTTATCGCGGGCGGCAGCTTGCGCTTGCGCGGAGTTTGCATAGCACGCTGACGTTCGTCGCCTTGCGCGTGGTGGCATGCGCTAACGCTTGCGCTTCTTCTTGGTGCGCTTTGTGAAAATTTAAGCTCGTCGCCGCTCGTGCCGCGAGCAATTTTTTTGCTTTCGTCCCTTGCCAATTCAAATACCTCTTTGTTTTTTTCATGCAAGCGCCATAGCTTTTACACTTGCATAGAATTACATACTTGATTATACATCAAAGGGGGGTTACGGGCAACAAGCGGCACAACTACTTCACAAATTGTTTTAAACAGGTGTATATAACGCCTTAGCGCTATAATTTCTATGCTTCAAAAATGCTCCTAAGCCGCGTGACAGCCTTCTTTTCAAGGCGCGACACATAGCTGCGCGATATGCCTAAAAGCTCAGCCACCTCCCGCTGCGCAAGCGGCTCGTGTCCGCTCAGCCCGTAGCGCAGCACGATAACTATGCGCTCGCGAACGGGAAGGCGCGTCTCAATAGCGTCTTTAAGCTTTGCAGAATCTATTTTCAGTTCCACGCTGCGGCTGACTTGGTCGCCGTCCGTGCCAAGCACCTCAAAAAGCGATATTTCATGCCCCTCATGGTCTGTGCCTATTGGCTCGTTTAGCGACACCTCGTTTGCAAGCTTTCGCTCGCTGCGAAGGGACATGAGTATCTCATTTTCTATGCAGCGCGAGGCGTAAGTAGCAAGCGCCTTGCTCTTATCCGCATTATATGAATTGACCGCTTTTATAAGGCCTATCGTGCCTATTGAAATCAAATCGTCTTGACAGCGCTTTGTGGATTGAAATTTCTTTGCTATATGCGCCACAAGCCGTAAATTATGCTCTATAAGCTTATCACGCGCGTCAAGGTCGCCGTCGAGCATCAGTGATATAAGCTCCTTTTCCTTGCTTTGCTCAAGCGGATCTGGAAATCCCGTGCTCTCGCTCACAAAACCCGCAAAAAAGAAAAAGTCGCGCAGCAAACCAAAAAGCATTTCAAACAAATAAACGCATCTCCTTGCTTAATTCTCTATAATTAAGCATATTATCTCGCTCTATCGATGTATGCGGGCATGAAGCACTTATTTATTATGTTGCAACATAAATATTACACATGTTATACTATGAAAAAAACAGCTTATGAGGTGAAATAATGAAAGCATGTATTTTCTATTACGATGGTTTCTGCGATTTTGAAATGGTGCACACAGCCTGCGCGTTAAGGGAATATACATTTACCGCGGCGCTTGAGGATCGCGTGTATGTGAGCGAGGAAAATCAAAAGCATTTGCCCGACACAACGCTTGATAAGGTAGACCCGAGCGAGGTGGATATATTCCTGCTTACGGGCGGAGATCCAAGCGTGCTGCGCAATGAGACGGCGCTAAAGGATTTCCTCAATAAGCTTAACGAAAAAAATAAGCTTATTGCCGCTATATGCGGCGGCGCTGAGCTGCTCGCCAATTTTGGACTGCTTGACGGCAGAAGGGCCAATGGCGATTATAGAGGATTTAATGCGCATGAAAGCCATATATTTGACAAGGTAAATATAGTAAATCAAAATGTTGTGCGCGACGGCAATATAATCACAAGCATAGGCATTGCGTATCACGAGTTTTGCACCGAGGTGTGCAAGGCGGTTGGGGTAGAGGGATAACCACAATAGCAAAACGGCCGCCATAACGAGCCTGCGGTTCGTGATGTCGGTCGTGATATTGTGGAGATAATCCAAAGCTCAATCAATATGTAGGGGCGAGTCTTGACTCGACTGCGTCTTGCAACAGCTTGGTTGTTTTATCGCGCAAACGGCCTGTTGAATGAGCCTATCTCGATTAAATTTCCTTCGGGATCGGCAATATAGCAGGTTCTCTGCCCCCAAGGCTCTGTTGTAGGCACTAAAACGCTTGTCGCGCCCTTTTCCATAGCTTTTTTGTATTCAATGTCCACTTCTTCAAAGGTTTCAACATAAAGCGCAAGCTCGCTATGCCCGTTGAGCCCCTTAACATATTCATAAGTGCGGCTTGTCATTTCCTCAAAATCTTTTCTTCTGTAGAGCATGAAAAGCGTGCCGTCCTTGATAAGGTATACGTTGCTTGCGTCCTCGGCCTCGGTTATCTCAAAGCCTAGCACATCTCTGTAAAAGCGAACCATTTTCTCCATGTCTGTAACGAAAAGTCCAAATCCGTCGAGCTTCATAAAATTGTTACCATAGCTTCCGTTTGCAAAAGCGTCCTTTCGTGCTTATCTTAATTTCCTTAAAATATCTCCAGCCTTTAGCGGCTCGGAGCATGTTACAAACACTCTTTCCTTTGGGTGAGGCACGGCCTGGAGCGCGTTTCCGAACTCGCCCAGAATATCCTTCACAATAAAGCTCCTGCCAATATCTCCGGGCGAAAGTATGCTCAAGGCATCGCCAACACTAAATTTATTGCGCTGCTGTAAGTATGCGCGGCGGCTTTTCTCATCGTATGATATAACAGTGGCGGCTATATCCGCGTCGCCTATATAGCTTGCGGACTTTGAGTATTGCAAATCCTCCGCTTGACCCATTGCAAAGCCCTCGGAGTATGGCCTGTGACTCACACAGTCAAGCTCGGCAATAATTTCAGCGGACGGCGAGAACACCTCGCCTCGCTCTATGCATCGCGCGTTTTCGTCAAGCGCCATGCGATATGCGTTCACGGTTGTTGCCACATAGTAAACGCTTTTCATGCGCCCTTCGATTTTGAGGCTCATTATTCCGGCGTTTATAAGCTCAGGTATGCGCCTTATAAGGCACATATCTCGCGAATTGAGTATGTATGTGCCGCGCTCGTCCTGCTCAACGGGGAAATACAGCCCGTCAGAGCCGCTTTCTCGCAGCTCATAAGTCCAGCGGCACGGCTGCACACATTCGCCGCGATTGCAGTCGCGTCCGGCGATATAATTGCTTAATAGGCAGCGTCCGGAGTATGAAACGCACATTGCACCGTGTACGAACGCCTCAAGCTCAAGCGTTTGGGGCAGCTTTTCGCGCATTGCGGCTATCTGCGCTATGGATAGCTCACGCGCGAGTATTATGCGCGATATGCCCTGTTCGTGCCAAAAAAGCGCCGCCTCGGAGTTTAGCGTGTTCGCCTGAGTGCTCAAATGCAGCTGCATGTCAGGCGCAACGCGGCGGCACACGCGTATTATCCCCGGGTCATTAACAATGAGCGCGTCAGCGCCGCAGGAGCGTGCAAGCTCTATAAGCTCTGGCGCTTTTTGAATATCGCTGTCCCGCGCAAAAGCGTTGAGCGCCACATAAACGCGTTTATTCTGTGCGTGGGCGTAGGCGCAGGCGTTTTTAAGCTCGCGTTCGTCAAAATTCTCCGCGTAATTGCGCAGGCTCATTGCCGTAAGCCCGATATAAACCGCGTCCGCACCGAAGCGCAGCGCGGTTTTTAGCCGTTCCATGTTACCTGCGGGAGCAAGAAGCTCAGGCGGCTTTATTGTCATTTCCAAAACTCCTGATATTTATCAACGTTTTTGTTGTGATCCTCTAGGGTTTTCGCATATATGAGCTCGCCTGTCTCAGGCGTGGTGAGGCAGAAATAAAGGTATTTTTCGCTTATATATGTTTCGTTGGGCCAAAGCGCGGCTTTTATCGCCTTCATGCCCGGATTGCATATAGGCCCGGCAGGAAGTCCCTGATATAGATGCGTGTTGTAATGCGAGGGATTTTGCAGCTCCTTAGCCGTGAACGACATTTTGTTGGTCTTGAGCGCGTATGCAAGCGTCACGTCAGAGCCGAGAGTCATGTTCGCGTCAAGCCTGTTGTGAAATACGGCTGATACCTTGGCAAAATCGCTTTCCACCTTTGCTTCTTTTTCTATCATTGAAGCAAGCACCACCACATCGTCTATAGACATGCCAATTTCCTTGGCACGCTCGATGCATTCATCGTTAAATGAGGTTGAAAAGCCCTTTAACATGCGGTTTATTATGAAATTCGCGGAGGAATCAGTATACACCTCGTAAGTATCGGGGAACAAATAGCCCTCAAGCAGATAATCACGCGGATAGAGCAGCCCCGTTTCACGGAACGGTGTGAGGAAGGAATAGTCAAAATCTATCGCGTCAACGCACAGCTTAAGAAAAGAGGCTTTATCGTTTAATATGCCAAGCTCAACGAGCTTATCGGCAATATCGGCAACCGTCATGCCCTCGGTTATAGTAAAGCGCACGGTTACTCTTGGCGGATTGCCCTTGCATATAGTGTCAACTATCTGTTCAATATCCATATTGCGGGAAAGGTAATATGTGCCCGCCTTTAGCTTGCTCGCTTTGCCGGTAAAATCAACGTATACCTTAAAAACGGCTTTGCTGTTAATAAGCCCGGGCGCATCGTCGCCGCCCGCCTCATAAAGCAGCTTTGCTATACCAGATGCGCCGTAGCCGCTTGGCACGGTTATCTCAACGGGCGTAGCGTCGGCCACATCAACGGGATCTATATAGTTGGTGCGCACATAGCTAACGCCCTTGTCGATAACAAAAACGCACGCCATAGCGCTTATTGCAAGAATGATAAATGGCCGCACATACAGCCATGCCTTATACCATTTTTTGCGTGCGCGAGCCCTTCGGCGCGCTTCTTCATATTCTATGGCCTCGCGCCTTGACATGCTGCTTTCCGGTTTGTTTTGTAATTTGTTTTCTTCCATGCTAAACCTCGAACATGCCTAGATCCACTTCTACAGCCTCCGCCAGAATTTTGTATACGTCGCCAAGCATCGTATTGAGCTTGTATTCAGCTATAAGATATTCCGAGGCTTCTTTGTTGAACTGGAGCACTTCGCCTATTCGCGCGAGCTGATTGAGCGCGTCCTCGTCGCGTTCGCCCTTTATGGACGCGGCCTGCGATAGCATTTGCAGCGAGTGATATTCCTTAACAAGCGCTCTTGTGGTCTCACTTTTAAAGGCCTGCTCCTTGAGCGAGCTGTAGCAAATATATTCTTCGCTTGCTTTTAGCTGCGAGGCAAGCTCGCGCGCTTTATCCTGCACTGTCATGCATTTCTCCTTATATCTCGATAATTATGGGCAAAATGATAGGCGTGCGCTTTGTCTTTTGATAAAGAAAGTTTTTCATGTCGCTCTTTATGCTGTTCTTTATCCCCGCCCAGTCTGAACGCGATGCGTTCTCAAACTTGCCCGCCATGGCTTTCACCCTCCCGCGAGCCTCGTTTATAAGCTCCTCCGAGCTTTTTAGGTAAACGAAGCCGCGCGATATGACCTCCGGCGTAGTCATGAGTGCGCCGGTCTTTTTGTTTAGCGGTATCACTATGGTGAAAAGGCCGTCCTCAGCAAGCAAACGCCTATCCTTTAATACGGCTGAGCCGATGTCGCCAACGCTGTTGCCGTCTATCATTATGCTGCCGCATGGCACCTGCGTGCTGTGCTTGCCG
>CAZUUR010000055.1:0-4626 GCA_964622815.1 uncultured Oscillospiraceae bacterium
CAAACGCAAAATGAGTTACAAATGTATTACATTAGCCTCAAATGTCATTCACAAAACCAATAAGATTTTGAAACCCGCAAAGCCTCATTGTTACGGCGTTCTTAATGATCATATATTCTTTATGACATCAAAGTGTCCGTCAAGCGCCTTTTTAGTAACCTCACGCACAACTGTAAATGGCGAAGACAGCGCAATTTCAAGCTTTTCGCGGCTCATGCCCTCGCGTATTGCGAATGTGACGGCCTCGGCGGTGAGCTTGCCGTTCCCCGTAATATTTCTGCCAACGAGCGCACGGGCGGCGGCAGCGTCGCCGGAAATCAATTTTTCAAGTGAAAAGGCGGCGAGCACGTTCTCATCGGGCGAGGAAAACGCTATAGCTGCGTTGAGCGGGCACGCGAGCATGCATTTTTCACAGCCCATGAATGTGGTTTGCTTCATTCGCACCCAGTCGGGATAATCTGCCTTATCCATATAATTGCGCATGCATTTTTCACGATGAAAGCCGTTTTGGTCGATAGCTCCGGCGGGGCACGCGTTTTCACAGACGCGGCAGCCCGTGGGACAGGGCGAGGCGGGCTTTATTTGCTCTTTGGCGGTGGCAGGAGAGGCGTTTGTATTTATAGCGTAAAGCACCACTCGCGAGCCAAGGCCGGGCATGGCTAAAAGTGAGTTTTTGCCGCGCGCGCCAAGGCCGTTAGCTTCAAAAAGCGGTTTTAGCTTTTCGTGCGAAAGCTCCGCCTGATAGCCCTTGCCCCGCAAAGAATCGCATAGGGCGCACGCCGCGCGGTAGCTTGTGTCGCTCGCAAGATAGTATGCGCTTATGCGCTCATCTGCGGGAAACGGCGAGTATGCGTAAGCGAGAAGCAGCTTATTAGATGCGAAATAGGCTCGGGCAAAGCCGAGCCTAATGCTTTCGCGCGTGATTTCGCTTTGAATATTATCGCTCATGCGGTGATTATATCACATTTTTGCTTGAATATGCAGCTTATCGCCGAGCTTGAGCTTGAAGCAAAGCAGCATGCCCACTATTGCGCCCACTGAAGCCTGTAAAATTTCAAACGGCAGCTTTATTATGGCGTATTCCATTGTACTGTAAACATACGCGCGGCCAAGCGTGTAACCTGCGACCATCACTATTGAGCCTAAGGTCACGCCTATGACGGAGGAAAGAACCGGGCGCTTTTTTAAAATATAGTGCGCAAATACCGATATTATCACCGCTTGCAGCCCGTGCGTCACCAGCGAGACGAACATGGGCGCAGGATAAAAAATTAAATCGCCTATAAACGAACCTATGCCGCCCACCATGAACGCCGCGAGCGGGTCTAAAAGTATCGCAGCGGTGCAGATTATCGCATCGCAAAGATATAAATGCCCGCCGGGCACTGGTATGCTAAACGAGCTCATTATTATATTGAGCGCCATAAACACGGCGGTCACGCATAGCCATCTTGTGGTGTGCTTAGTGTTATCTCTCATTTTTATGACCATAGCTTTCACTTGCGAAAGCTTCCTTTCATGGTTTTCCCCATTTACATCAGGCCGTATCATTATTATAATCATAATTGATAATATTAAAATTATCAGAATGGAGAAAAAAGATATAACCAGATGAATACGAGCCTTAGCATAGATAAGCTTTCATCAGTTCCGGCGTACATGCAGCTTTATTCAAAGCTGCGCGACGGTATAATAGCGGGGATATACCCATACGATAGGAAGCTGCCCTCAAAGCGCGTGCTTTCGGCCGAAACGGGAGCGAGCGTGATAACTGTGGAGCATGCCTACGCCATATTGATTGACGAGGGCTACATAGTGGCAAGGGAGAGGAGCGGGTATTTTGTTGCGTATAGCGCGGGCGACCGCTTTGCTTGTGCAAGAGCGACGCCCGCTATAAGGCGGCAGGTAGGGTCGGCGGCTTATGAGGACGAGATTTTTCCGTTTTCCGTGCTTGCTAAAACAATGCGCAAGGCGCTATTAAACTATGGCGAAGGCATACTCGCAAAATCGGCGAACAACGGCTGCATCGAGCTTCGGGAGGCGATAGCGGAATATCTGGCGAGAAGCCGGGGCATGCGAGTGGGTCATGAGCAGATAGTCGTAGGTTCGGGAGCGGAATATTTGTATGGCTTGATAGTGCTTGTTATAGGCAAGGAAAAGGTGTTTGCAATAGAAAGCCCGTCGTATGAAAAAATAGAGCGCGTGTACATGGCAAACGGTGTGAAGTGCGAGCTTTTAAAGCTTGGGGAGGACGGCATAACGTCATTGGAGCTTGCTAGATCCAAAGCGGACGTTTTGCATGTTACGCCATACAATAGCTTTCCAAGCAGCGTTACGGCGTCAGCGTCGAAGCGCACGGAGTATATAGCGTGGGCCAAGGCGCGGGGCGGGCTTATCGTGGAGGACGACTATTATTCGGAGTTCACGGTGTCAAGAAAAATTGAGGATACGCTTTTCTCGCTCGAGCCTGAAAACACGGTTGTATATATAAACACATTTTCAAAAACGGTAGCGCCGTCCCTACGCGTTGGGTATATGGTGCTGCCTAAAAAAATGGTGGAGGCTTTTCAAGAAAAGATAGGCTTTTTTTCCTGCACAGTGCCGGTTTTTGAGCAATATGTGCTATGCGATCTTTTAACAAGCGGCGATTTTGAAAGGCATATAAACCGCATACGCCGCAAGCGGAGAAAGATGCTATAGCATAGAAAAGCGCGGTTTATATGCCGCGCTTTTACAATTTTTGGCGCATGCACTTTTGGGTTGTTAGATAAATTGAGCGGTGATATAATATGTTTCGTTGGCTAATTATTTATCGGAGGAAACTAAAATGAAGTTGAAACGTTTTATTGCAATAATGCTGATGCTAATTATGCTCCTGGCGCTGCCGGGGCTTTCGCTCGCTAAGGACAAGGCCGACCGCACGGTAACCGGCGGGATATTTAAGCTCACTACCGTTAACGATTTCGGCCTTGGCACGCTTGAAAACGCCGTTATAGACGAGACTGTTGGCGATGGCGCAGTGAAGCTGGCGGAGGGCGCTTTGGAGGGTGAATATGTGAGCGACATAATAGGCGTTGAACCCTTTGAATACATGGTGGCCTCATGGAACGCGGACGTGCCGGAGGGCGCGAGCGTTGAGATACTTGGCCGCGCCTATGTTGATATGAAGGGCGAGTGGAGCGATTGGTGCAGCTGGGGCGTATGGAAAAAGGATATTAAACGCGGCTGCAGCGATGATGAGAACGATCTTGCCTATATGGATACAGATACGTTCACCGTAAAAGGCGCTGATGGCGAAACGGCGAGCCTGGTGCAGCTAAAGGCCGTGTTAAAGGCGAGTGAGGGCGGCGAATCGCCCGTTGTGAGCCAAGTGGCGGCAACATATAAAAATACGCTCGACGGGCAGGCGATAACCCCCGCATATTATGGCGAGAAGATAGAGCTTCCCGCAAGCGTGATACTTGATACTCCCGCGTATTCGCAGAATATTCGCGAGCGCACCATAGCGGGCGTTATGTGCAGCGCCACAACCATAACAGTGCTCCTAAACGATAGAGGCGAGGATCTTTTGCCGGAGGAAGTGGCGCTTGCCAACTATGATTATCAATACGAGGGCTTTGGCAACTGGGCGTTCAGCGTGGCCGCGGCGGGCGCTTTCGGTTATGAGGCAACCTGCCAATATGCGGATCTTGACGTTTTGCGTCAGGAGCTTGCGCACGGCTATTCGGTGGGGCTTAGCGTGAGATATTCAAGCTCGTCGCTTGAGGGCGCGCCAATATCATTAACAAACGGCCATCTTATCACCATAACCGGCTATGAGAATGTGGACGGAGTGGATTATTTCTATTCGAGCGATTCGGCTGCCGGAAGCGATCCCGGCTGCGTTGTGCGCTATCGCGCCGATCAGCTTGATAACTGCTGGCCGAGCAAGCTTGCCTATATAGTTCACGATAAAGATGAGAGCGCCGCAAAGTATGCGCCAAAGCGCGTCGCGGCGGAGCTTGTGCCGCTTGACGGGCAGGACAATGCCTATACGCTTATGGCGGACGGAAAAGCGGTTGAAATAAACAAAAACATTTCCTCCATGAAGCTTCGTGCCGACGGCGGCGGCATTATCGTCTTCTATGTTGAGGAGGCTGATAAGGCCGCGATGCCCGAAAAGGTGAAGCTCACCACCGCCAACAGCGTTATCCGCTACACTGTTATGGCGGGCGATAATTTCCTCTCAATAGACCCGGAAGCCACCCTCGCGGGAATTGGCGATAAGGGCACCGCACATATATTCGTGATGATGAACAATGGCGTTACATACGAAGCCTCGCTCGCGCTTGAGACAGCGGCCGCAGCAGAGCCAACGGCAGCGCCTCAGCCCGAGCCTACCGCCGCTCCTGAGCCCACTAAAGCGCCTGCTGAGGAACCCCAGGCCTCCGCCGCACCCGCGACGGCACAGCCCACCCAAGCCGCAAGCCCCGTTATATGGATAATCGCTGCGGTGGCGGTGGCAGCGATAATAGTTGTTATCGCAGTGCTAAGCGGAAAGAAAACCAAGAAATAAGTTTTGCTTCCCACCCCCCTCGAGGCTGACGCTTCCTTCGAGGGGGATTTTTATTATACGAAACGTTTACA
>CAZUUR010000055.1:4636-9718 GCA_964622815.1 uncultured Oscillospiraceae bacterium
GCTGACGCTTCGGGGGGGATTTTTATTAACTAAGCGTTTACAAATTTCGGCAAAAGTAATAGAATATATTTATTAACATAAATTTTTAACCAACCGGTTAAGGAGATTTTTATAGAAACTGCAAATAATCCGATAATTCGCCAAAGTGAGCTTGAGGCCAACATATTCGTGGCCAAGGTAATGCGCATTACGGCGGCGGTTATGCTGCTGGTGCTCGGCCTTGACGTGGTTGGGATATTTATTATAGATCTGCCCACCATGATAATTATGACAGCCGCATGCATAGCGCTGCTGCTCATACCCACCCTGCTTGTAAATGTGCTCAAGCTAACCGCGTCGTGGCTCAAATACCTTTTTGTGGTGCTGGCGGTGGTGTTCGTTTCCATATTGATAGTGGTGGTAACATGGCACGCGGTCATAGCGTATATATACGCTATAGGCATAGCGAGCATGTATTTTGAAAAGCGAATAAATATTCTCGCCGTGGCGCTTTCGCTGGTGTGCTTTTCGTTAGCGCAGCTGGTAGCGTTTAAAATGCAGCTCACGGTTGACAGAAACCAAGTGGATTTATATTATGTGCTGGTATTTTGCATAGCGCCAAGGGCGCTTTCGCTCTTTGCCATATCGCTCATATTCCTAAGCCTGAACACAAGAACCACTAAAATGCTTAAAAATCTCATGGACGCGGACGCGCAAAGCTCGCTTCTGAGCCGCATGAAAAAAATGTCCGAAAATCGCTTGAGGTATCCGATAAACTTTTCACCACTGTGACAGATATTACAACGGTTACAAAAAATACCACCGATATGAATAAACACATAGCCAAAAATGCCGAGACTGTAACCGACGGTACTGCCCAAACAGGCCGTCAGCTCGGTGATGTGAGCGTGCATGTTGAGAGCATATCGGATAATCTAAAGCTGCTTGCGGACAGCACCACGCAAATATCGGATCTTTCGGGGCAGGTGCACGAGCTTACCACCAGCAACTCCGCTAACATGGATAACGCCATAAGCGAGATGAAAATGATAAGCGACAGCACCATAAAGAGTCAAACGACCATAAAAGAGCTTGAGGCGCGCAGCAACGAGATATTGCAGATAGTCAAGGTGATAACCAACATATCCATGCAGACCAATATCCTCGCGCTCAACGCCACGATAGAGGCCGCCCGCGCGGGCGTTGCGGGTCGCGGCTTCACTGTCGTCGCGGCGGAGATACGACGCCTTGCCGCGCAAACGCAGGAGGCCGTGGATAATATTACACTTATACTCGACGAGGTGGTAAATGATACCAACAAAGCAGTTTCCTTCATGAATGAAAATACAAAGCTTGTCGCCTCCGGGCTTGAGCTTATAAATGTTGCGGAGGCCTCATCAAAGCGCATAATGACAGCCGCCGAGGAAATGACCACGAAAATTCAGGAGGTGGACGGCGTAACGCAGGAGGTTGCCGAGTCGTCTGACAGAATAGTTGATATTGTGCACACAGTTAAGGATATAAGCGTAAAAAACCTTGAGGATATGAAGGGCGTCACAAGAGCCACCGCATCTGGTGTTGATGAGATGGAAAAGCTTCGCGCGATGGTTGAAAATCTCGGCGTGATGGCGGGCGAGCTAAACGAGGTAGTTCACGAGGGGTAAATAAGTAATTGCTGCAAAAGGAAAGCGGCCGCGTCAAGATGCGGCCGCTTCTTGTATATCAAAACCTCTCGCCGGGCGGGAGGTGCGTGAGAGATCAGTCAATCAAAGAACCTCATTTGAAATAATGAAATCATGATCTGTCAACAGTAAAAACATAGGAAAATCATTCAGTAAGTTTGAATGCAATATCTCCTGTGCTATAGCAAAACACCCCAATCGTTTTCAGCATAATATGCCTTCTAACTTTTGGGGTGCTGCTTAAATTTGGCTGTTTTTACCGTGCTAAAAAGTTACATTGCGTTCTTCGCCGCTATGGTTTTCTTCAACTGCTCGGTGAGCGCGGGTACTATCTTGAGCGCGTCGCCAACTATGCCGTAATCCGCAACGTCGAATATGGGGGCGGATTCGTCCTTGTTTATGGCAACGATAATATCGGAGCTTTCCATGCCTGCAAGATGCTGTATCGCGCCTGAAATGCCGCAAGCGATATAAAGCTTGGGACGCACGGTCTTGCCGGTTTGGCCAACCTGCCTGTCCTTGGGCACCCAGCCCGCGTCAACGCACGCGCGTGAGGAGCTTACGGTGCCGCCGAGCACTTGAGCAAGCGCCTCAAGCAGCTTGAAGTTATCCGCGCAGCCCATTCCGCGGCCGCCGGAAACAAGTATCTTAGCTTCTTGAATATCCACGCGGTCGGCAATGGATTTCACTATCTCAAGCACCTCGGTGTTGATGTGATCCTTGCCTATTTCAACGTTGAAATTCTCAACCTTGGCTTGGCGGTTTTCGGGAGCTATGCGCTGCATAACGCCCGGACGCACGGTGGCCATCTGCGGCCTGTGCTCGGGGCAGATAATGGTTGCCATTATGTTGCCGCCGAAGGCAGGGCGGGTCATGCGAAGATTCTTTGTCTCGGCGTCAACGGCAAGGCCTGTGCAGTCGGCCGTAAGGCCGGTGTGGCAGCGCGCGCTCACGCGGGGCGCGAGGTCACGGCCGATGGCGGTTGCACCATATATCATGATGTCGGGCTTTTTGGCCTTTATCACTTCTGTGAGCGCGTGAGCGTAGGGCTCGGTTCTATATACCTCAAGCTCCTTGTTATCAACTAGGATAACGTTGTCCGCGCCGAAACGCGCAAGATCCTTCGCCATATCGCCTATCTTGTAGCCAAGCGCCACGGCGGTGACCTCGGTGTTTAAATCCTTCGCCAGCTCGCGCGCCTTGCCGATAAGCTCAAGCGCCACGCCGGATATTACGTTATCCACCTGCTGCACGAATACATATACGCCTTTATATTCCTGTATGTTCATTCTTATGACCATTGCTTTCGTCTTGCGAAAGCTTCCTTTCTTTGGGAATTGAGGGTGGTTTTGCGAAGCAAAATCTTCGCCGCTCTCGGCGAAGAAAGCCTCAAAACCGGGTATGAAAGACGAAGTCTTTCATACTTCACACCGCCTTACTTATATGATGAATTTCTCGCGCAGCTTATCCACGATATAATCAACGGATTCCTGCACGTCGAGCTGCACCTTAACGCCTGCGGGCTTTAATTCCTTGGTGAAGGACTGCGCCACGCGGGTGCATGAGCCTTTAAGGCCGATGTTGCTCTGGTCAACTTCTATATCCTTGAGCATCCAGGTGGTAACCTCTTTTTCACGGTACGCATCGAAAATGCCCTTGGGAGTCATGTAACGCGGGGTGTTGAGCTCGGCGAGCGCGGTGATAAGGCAGGGAAGCTTGGCCTTTACCATGTGATGCCTATCCTCATACTGACGCTTTACTATTATGCTGTCGCCATCAACCTTTATATCCTCGGCATAGCTTATATTGGCAAGGCCAAGATGCTCCGCTATCTGCGGGCCGACCTGCGCGGTATCGCCGTCTATTGCCTGACGGCCGGTGATAATAAGGTCGTAGGGAAGCTGCTTTACGGCAGCCGCTATTGTGGTGGAGGTGGCCCAGGTGTCCGCTCCGCCAAAAGCGCGGTCGGTCACAAGATATGCCTCGTCTGCGCCCATTGCAAGCGCTTCGCGAAGTGCTGCGTCCGCCTGAGGCGGCCCCATGGAAACCACGCGCACTATTGCGCCGTGCTCGTCCTTTAGCCTCAGCGCGGCCTCGAGGCCCGCCTTGTCGTCAGGATTGATTATGCTGGGAACGCCCTCACGGATAAGCGTGCCGGTCTTGGGATCGAGCTTAACCTCATTGGTGTCGGGCACCTGCTTGATACATACGACTATGTTCATCATATCGCTTTCCTCCTTACTTGAGAAGTGAGCCGGAGATGACCATACGCTGCACCTCGCTGGTTCCTTCGTATATCTCGGTTATCTTCGCGTCGCGCATCATGCGCTCGACGGGGTAATCGCGCATATAGCCGTAACCGCCGTAGAGCTGCACGCACTTGGTGGTAACCTCCATTGCCGTTTGTGCGGCAAAGAGCTTCGCGGTGGCTGCGGGTACCGAGAAGGACTCCGCACCGTTCCTTGAAAGCGCGGCCTTGTCCTTGGCGAGCGCGGCCTTGTAAACCAGCAGGCGCGCGGCTTCCACCTTGGAGTATAGCTCGGCTATTACGAACTGGGTGTTCTGGAATTGTGCGAGCGAGCGGCCAAACTGCTTGCGCTCCTTAACATATTTTATGGTTTCGTCGAGCGCGCCCTGAGCTATGCCCAAAGCCTGCGACGCTATGCCTATGCGGCCGCCGTCGAGCGTTTTCATGGCTATCTTGAAGCCGCCGCCAACTTCGCCAAGCAGATTTTCCTTGGGAACCTTGCAGTTCTCAAATATCAGCTCAGCCGTGGCGCTGCCGCGTATACCCATCTTTTTCTCCTTGGTGCCAACGGAGAAGCCCTCAAAGTCTTTTTCAACTATGAAAGCAGTGATGCCCCTGTTGCCCTTGGATTTATCCGTCATGGCGAACACAACATAAATGTCCGCAGGACCGGCGTTGGTGATGAATATCTTGGAGCCGTTTAATATGTAATTATCGCCAACAAGCTCCGCCCTCGTCTGCTGACGGGAGGAATCTGTGCCCGCATTGGGCTCTGTAAGACCAAATGCGCCAAGCTTTTCGCCGCTGGCCAAAGGAGTGAGATATTTCGCCTTTTGCTCGTCCGTGCCGAACTTATAAATAGGATCGGCACAAAGCGATGTGTGCGCCGAAACTATAACGCCCGTTGTCGCGCAAACCTTTGAAAGCTCCTCAACACACATTATGTATGCCAGCGTGTCCGCACCCTGTCCGCCGTATTCCTTGGGGAAGGGGATGCCCAAGAGGCCGTATTTTTTAAGCTTCTCGAGCGTTACATACGGAAACTGTTCCGTTTCGTCGGTCTCCTGCGCAAGAGGCTTTACCTCTTTTTCCGCAAATTCGCGGAGCATAGTTTGCAGGAGCTGATGTTCCTTGCTAAGTTGAAAATCCATTTCTGCCTTCTGCCCTCCATTT
>CAZUUR010000056.1:0-3156 GCA_964622815.1 uncultured Oscillospiraceae bacterium
GCGCCCAATCCACATGGCCGCCCTGATAGAGATATGCGTGATACATCTCAGCTCCGGGCAGGTTTGTGAGCAGCATGCCAAAGGCTATCGGCATGAGGAGCAGGGGCTCATACTTCTTGGCTATTGCAAGATACAGCAGGAAGCACGCGATCGCTATCATAATTAGCGGGCGCGGATCCTTTACGAGCATTGCAAACCCCGTTGAGTCAATGAATGAATTTACTGCTTCCATTTAAATCTCCTAATCTAGTTTGGGTCTGCCTTAAAAAACGTAAGACCTTTTGCCTATAGGCTTAGCCTACGGACTGTTTAGCCTATCACACAAAGGACATCTCCGGAATTGACCGTGGCGCCCTTGGCTACGTTTACGGCAAGAACCTTACCATCGCACGGAGCGGGAATATCGTTTTCCATCTTCATGGCTTCGAGCACAACAACAGCATGGCCGCCCTTTACCACGTCGCCTACCTTGACGTTAACGGCGAGAATATTGCCAGGCATGGGCGCGGTGACATTCGTGCCGCCGGCGGGCGCAGCAACAGGCGCGGGCGCGGCCAAAGGCGCGGGCGCGGCCACAGGCGCGGGCGCGGCTACGGGCGCGGCCACAGGCATGGTTATGGGGGCGGGGGCTGCTACGGGCACTGCGGCGCGAGGCGCGAATGCGGCCGGACGACCGGCGGGAGCGCCGGCTATTTCTTCTACTTCCACTTCATAAGAAGTGCCGTTGACGTTTACGAGAAATTTACGCATTGTGTGATTTCCTCCTCAAATTTGCTTATGATAGTTTTTAGTAATCAGGTTAAACCTGCTTTATTCCCAAAATTCTGATGGCGGATATATCCTTTTTCATGCTGCAGGCTATTGCGCACGCTATCACCGCCGAAAGCTGCTTGCGCTCATTTCCTCCCGCACCAACGGGCTGCAAAGAATTGATTCTGATGCCTGCCGGTTCTGTGCCTAAATACGTGGCTAAAGTGACACCTACAACAGCGTCCAGCTCGCCTCTGTTAACAGGAGCGGCCTGCACATCAGCGGCGGCGTGCGCCTGAACGGTTGCGGTGGGTGCTGCCACAGCGGGCTTATCCTCGGCCTTGGCCGCCTTGCCCTTAACTATAACGCCCATAAGCGAAACAATGCCTATCAAGCATGCTAAGCCTACAAAAACCGTACCCAGTCCAAGAAGCATCACCATAAACGGGCTGATATCCATATCTGGTTCCTCCATTCTAAGTTGTGCTTATATTTTTACCCATAAAATAACGGCAGGTTATAAGGTGAGCTTAATTTCTCAGTGCTTCCCAAATAAACCCCCATTATTTGTAATCGTACAATATTCTATATTATTTTGCAAGTGTTTACTTGAAACCAACTTGTAATTATTTGTCTCCGCCAAGTTCACGTTCAAAAGCGGCCAACTCAACTGGTGTAAGATAGCGCCATTTGCCGCTTTGTAGATCACCAAGCTCTATAGGGCCTATCTTAACGCGCCTTAAAAGCAGCGTTTCGCGGCCTACGGCGCTCAACATGCGGCGCACCTGCCTGTTATGCCCCTCATGGATTGTTATATCAAATGATGAATTGCCGTTTTTAAGCTTATGAGTGTTGTTAATGCGCGCAGGAGAGGTGGTAAAGCCATCGTCAAGAGCGACGCCGCGCTCTAAGGTTGAGCGCTGCGCCTGCGTAAGCTCGCCGTCTACAATGGCGTGATAGGTTTTATCCATCACAAATTTTGGGTGGGTTATTTTATAGGCGAAATCGCCGTCATTAGTCATTATTAAAAGGCCCTCGCTGTCGTAATCGAGCCTCCCGGCGTTATAGAGCCTGTGCTCAAAGCCCTTGAAGCAATCCATAACCGTTTCGCGGCCTTCTGGGTCGGACACGGTGCACATAACTCCGCGCGGCTTATTGAGCGCGATAACAAAGCGTGCCGTTTCGCGTTCAAGGCGCTTGCCGTCAAGCTCGACTACGGCGCTTTGCGGGTCAACACTCATGCCGAGCGTGGCCGTTTGACCGTTAACGCTCACTCGCCCAGCTATGATAAGCTCCTCGCATTTTCTGCGCGAGGCGACGCCTGCCTCAGCCATGTATTTTTGAAGCCTTACGGCCTTTATCTCTTCCATATCCCCTAATCCCCTATCCTTTGAGCGCGTTGTTATGAAGGCGCGGCAAACGGTTCAAGCCAAATCTTGAGCGCTCTTAGTAGATAATAATCGAATTTGAGCTCTAAGTCTACACCTTTTGCCGCGATAAGCGGAATTTGTCTCACAATGCGTCCGTCCTCATATAATTCAACGTACCCGAGGCGCTCGCCCTCAATTATCGGCGCATGAGCTTTATCCACAACAACGCGGGCCTTTAGCGTCATCAGCTCGCCGCGCTTGACAGGTACGCTCACATCGGAGTTGACAGATAGCTGCAAGCGCTTTTGAGCGCCCTCGTCCACGGATATTGTGGTAACGGGCGTGCCTGCGGACATTATGCGCTGCATGGAATAATTTTCAAAGCCATAATCGAGCATAGCTTTAGCTTCGTTAAGCATATCCGGACAGGCGAGCACAACGCCTATAAGCGTCATGCCGCTGCGCTCTGCGGCGAATGCTAGACACTTGCCCGCCGCTTTTGTGTAGCCCGTCTTTATTCCTGCTCCGCCTTCATACTGCCACAGAAGCTTGTTTTTATTCTTAAACGTGCGCTGCACATTGCCCGTAGCGGTGCGGTGATACTGGGTGGCCACGACCGTGCGAAAAATAGAGTTTTCCATGGCACAGGCGCATATAAGAGAAAGATCATAGGCGGTGGTATAGTGGTTTTCATCGTTTAGGCCGTTGGGAGTTACAAAGTGCGTATTCATCGCGCCTAGCTCGCGTGCCTTTGCGTTCATCAGCTCGGCAAAGCCTTCCAAACTGCCACCTATGTGCACGGCTATGCTCACGGCGGCATCGTTACCTGAGGAGAGCATAAGGCCATACACAAGGTCGCGCAGGCTCAATTCCTCACCTTGCTCAAGGTATATGCTTGAGCCCTCTACTGCGTAAGCCTCATTTGGCGTTTTTACGAGATCATCAAGGTTGCCGTGCTCTATGGCAAGCAAGGCGGTCATAACCTTTGTGGTGCTCGCCATAGGCAGTTTTGTGTGCGCGGAGCTTGCATAAAGCA
>CAZUUR010000056.1:3166-9562 GCA_964622815.1 uncultured Oscillospiraceae bacterium
TTGTGGAAAGCTCAATAAGGCAGGCCCCGCTCGCAGAAGATCCAAGCGCGGCCTTGCTTACGGGCGCAAACGTCACAGCGAAGAAAAATGCAAGCAGCGCGCACAGAGGCTTATTCACAGCTCTCTTTCTCTCCACTTTGCTCCTGCCTGTTCTCGTGGGTTTTCCCGCCGCAAAGCACGCGCTCCACCGCCAAAAGGAGCTGCGGCACATGATCTATAACACGGTCTATACTGGTGGGATACTGCGTGGGCAGAAGCTTGACGCCATTTTTATCCGCCGCCAGAAACGCCATTGGCGTCAGACTCACGCCTGCTACCGAAGTGCCCGCGAAGGGATAGCGCCCCTCCTGAGCGTCAAGCTGCTCGCCGGACGATTTTACTCTTGATTCGCGCCCGTATTCGCCGCCGCCCGAGATAAAGCCAAAGCTCACCTTGGATACGGGCAGCACGGTCGTCTCACCCGAAACAAATACAGCTTCGCCTACGACGGTGTTTACGTCTATCATGTTCTTTAATTCTTCCATAGTGCTGCGCATTATGTTTTCTATTGGATGCGACATATTCATTTTCTCCCTTTTGGTTGTTTAGATATAGGCATAATTTGAGAAACATCTACAACTATTATTCCTTCCAAATCAAGCCAAAATATGTTTTGCCCGAAAAGAGGCCTGATCCGCAGGCATATCCGGCTGTCTTTATCCATAAACGGCGCTATAACCGCTTTTACGAAGCACTCTATAAAGCCGGTCAAAAGCGCCGTTTCAGCCGCGTCCTCAAGCCCTACGCGCGAGGTGACGCGAAAATATTTCAGCTTTGGAATATCCAGCAGCTTATGAGCGGAATAGCGCTTATTCGCCTCGCGCCTTTTGTGCTTTTTTTTCGCGCTTACAGGCAGCTTTATCAAGCCGAAAAGCAAGCGAAGCTCAATGCGGACATGCGCGCCGGCTTCGCTTAACGAAACGCGAAAATAAAGCGACGTACCCAATATGAGCGCCGCAGCGATGCAAAAAAGCGCCGCAAATATAAAAAAAACAGCCATACGGCTGTTAATATTAGCAAAATCTGCAAATTATATACTGGTTTGTATCGTGGTTTGCTCACTTTGCTCGGCGGATTGAATATCGAGCAAAAGCTGAACGTCATTTTCAGGCTCTTTATATTCGGGCAGGTCGTTTAGCGAATTTAGCCCGAAGTGGCGCAAAAACGCGTCCGTAGTGGCGAGAAGCACGGGGCGGCCTATCGCGTCCTTACGCCCCGCCTCCTTCACCATGCCCAGTTTCATAAGCTCATGCACGGTGTAATCGCATCTCACGCCCCGAACGGCCTCTATCTCGGCGCGGGTGATGGGCTGCTTATATGCTATAACGCTCATAGTCTCAAGCATAGCCTGAGAAAGCGATTTGCTGCGCGCGGGCTGCAAAAGCTCCTGCACATACTCTGAATACTCTTTATTTGACACGAGCTGCACGCTGTCCTGAGTGATATATAGCTGCACGCCGCGCTTTTCTTCTATATAAAGCTTGTCCATAGCCTGCAAGAGCGACGCCATCTCAAGCTCCGTGAGCGAGAGCGCGCGCGTGAGCTCCGCAATGGGTATAGGGTCGCCCGATACAAAAAGCAGGCTTTCAATTATTCCGTATCTTTCATCGTAGCTCATTTGGCGCCATCCAGTCCTTCGTCCATATATTCAAAATCATCATCGTCCTCCATAAGCTGCGCCGCGCTAACCATTATTGGCCCGTACGGCGTGCTCTGCTTTAGCTTTATTTCACTGCGCCTTATCATATCAAGCAGCGCCATAAACGTGACTATCATTTCAAGCTTGGCGGGAATACCCTCAAAAAGCTCCTCAAAGCGCACAGTATCGCGCACAAGAAGCACTGAGCGGATACGGCGAAGCTGCGTGCGAATAGTAAATCTATCCTGCTCTATCTCGCGCACGTCAACACGCTCCTCGCCCGCTTCCTCCATTAGGCGGGTGAAAACCTCGTAGAGCGCGGAGGTGGTCATTTCCTTTAATGTAACCTCCTGCTCGGGAAGCACCAATTCCTCCGGCAGCTTTGAATAAGACCTGCTCGCGGATTCATAAAGGCTATTGAGCTGGGCGCTTATCTCCTTAAATGCCTTATATTCGCGCAACTGCCTTAATAGCATCTCCTCGGGATCCTCCATATTTGGCTCCTCCTCCTTGGGCGGCTTTGGCAATAGCGAACGGGACTTAATATAAACGAGCGTAGCCGCAACGGACAAAAATTCGCTGGCGGTTTCCATATCAAGCTCGTCAAGCGCCTCCATATAGGCAAGATATTGATTGGTTATTTCGGATATGAAAATATCCTTTATATCTACCTGCGCCTCTTCAATTAAATGAAGCAGCAGGTCGAGAGGACCTTCAAACTGATTCAATTTGACCTGATACGCCATCGTTCCCCCTGCCTATACAAACAGCGTAAAGAACGATTCAAATACGCCTATCAGCCAATTCACAACAACCGACATGACGCTTGAAAGCGCACCCGTCATGAGCAAAACTATAAGGATAATAAAGCCATAGTGTTCAAGAAAATCAAACACGCGATAATCCACCTTGCGTATGAGCAGGCTTTCAAGCACATGATAGCCATCGAGCGGGGGGATTGGAATAAGGTTGAACACAAACAGACCCAAATTTATGAAAAGGAAATTTAAAAGGAAGCTATTAACCACTTCATTATAGAAATCAAGGCCGTACCACATAAGGTAAAGCACGCCAGTGGTAATAAAAGCGAGCAGCAGGTTTGTTACAACGCCAGCCACGCTTATGATTATAGAATCACGGCGAGGCTTGCTTAGATTGCGAGTATTTACAGGCACCGGCTTTGCCCAGCCAAAGCGCACCAGCACGAGCATTATGAGACCGAAAACATCTATATGCGCAAGGGGATTCACCGTCATACGGCCGACGTTGCGCGCGGTTGGGTCGCCAAGGCGATAGGCCGCGTAAGCATGCGCCCATTCGTGAAACGAGAGCGCGACAAGTATCGCCGGAACGCGATATATAAGCTCCAGCAGGAACGCCTGCGGGTTTGAAAACAAAGATAAAATAGACAAATCCATTCCCTTTCTTCGCTCATAGCGGGCGCTTTTGCACCGTCATAGCAAAAGTCACATAGCATTACTAGATTATTATACGTCATTTAAAGCGCGTGCGCAAGAAAAACGCGCCGCGCACCATGCAATGTGATATAATTAACCAAAAAGGAAAGCAGGTGCACTATGTTTTGTGAGAATTATTCGGCTCTTGTAGGCAAGCTTGAAGGGCGCGGCTTTATAGTTCATTCGGCGGCCGACGCCTTAGAGGCGAAGAAAACAGCTCTTGAGCTTATAGGCACGAGCAGCGTGGGCATGGGCGGCTCCATGACGGTGAAGGAGCTTGGGCTATACGATGCTTTGCAGCAGCAGGGCAACACTGTGTATTGGCACTGGCGCGCCGAGCCTAGCGAGCGCGAAAGCGTATGCGAATGCGCGGCCAACGCCGATTTTTATCTTTGCTCGGTGAACGCGCTTACAAGCGACGGTGTGCTAGTGAATATAGACGGCACGGGCAATCGCGTGGCGGGCATGTTCGCAGGGCCTAAGCGCACCGTGCTTATCATAGGCAAAAATAAGCTTACAGCGGACGTTGACTCGGCGATAAAGCGAATAAAGGCGGAGGCCTGTCCGCCAAACGCAAAGCGGCTTGGGCTTGAGCTGCCATGCGCGATAACGGGCAAATGCACGGATTGTCACAGTCCAAAGCGCATGTGCCGCGTGACAAGCATAATGGAATATCCGCCGAGATTATTGAAGGAATTGCATGTTATTTTGGTCGATGCGGTTTTGGGATATTAAGTGCGCATAGCGGCGGGGGGCAAGCCCCCGCCCTGCATACGCAAATGCTTCACATCGGCATGGGAGAATGCTTTGCATTCTCCCATGCCGAACCGTTGCGCGGTTTGCCCAATGGTTAGCCGCCAGTCGCGGTTTGCCCAATGGTTTGCCGTCAGTCGCGGCAGCCTACCGGCAAACCGCGCAGCGGTTTACCCAATGGTTAGCCGCCGCGCGGCTAACCTATTTAGCCTCCATCTTTAGCAGCCTACCGGCAAACCGCGCAGCGGTTTACCCAATGGTTAGCCTCCAATCGCGGTTGCCTACCGGCAAACCGCGCAGCGGTTTACCCAATGGTTAGCCGCCGCGCGGCTAACCTATTTAGCCACAGCCACAGCCACAGCCGCAATTATTGCCGCAGCCATTGCTTCTGGTGTTCGTGCTTTCACAGCCACAGCCGCAGCCTAAGCCGCCACCGTTGCAGCAGAGCAGGAGAAGGATTATTATCCACCAGTTACCACAGCCGCAATCATCATCGCAACCACAGCCGCAACCTGAACCAGAGCCTATCAGGGCTAGGATTATTATCCACCACCAATTATTCATTATTGTTCCTCCTTTATTGGCCGACATGCGACCTTTTTGGTCGTTTTGAGCCTTGCTACGATATAATACGCGCCGGTACGATACGTTGTGCATAAAAAATGCAGATTTTTTCTTTAGTTTCGGCTGTCACATTTTGCGCACGCTTGAAAGCGTGAAGAAGCAAAAACTTTGGCTGTCACAATTTGTACACGCTTGAAAGCGTGAAGAAGCAAAAACTTTGGCTGTCACAATTTGTACACGCTTTTCCATAGTTTTATCGCAAAACATATATTGAAAATACATTTTTTTAGCTTAATATATGTCTCAGAAATAAGAGCTAGATGAACAGCTCAGGAAGGACGGATATTATGAACGAAGATACTTGGTTTGAAAACTACCAAAATAATCAAAACGGCGCGGCGAACGTCAATAGCGAACAGCCGCCTCAAAATACGCAAAACACGGGCAGCGGCTACCAGAGCTACCCACCTGTGACTCCACCGCCGGAGAAGCACAAAAAGGATAAGCGCTATGTAACATTTTCTCAGCTCATAGTGAGCATGCTTGTGGTTGCGCTTATCGCCGGCGTGATAGGCGTTTATGGGGCAGGCCTTATAAATAACGGCGCAAGCAATCAAACCGCCATGGCGGATACAAATTCGCATGCTCCCATAGTAGCGCAAACCCCCGCTCCCGCTGGCGCATCAGCTCCACAGGCAACCGATAAGCTTCAGGCTCAAGCGAACAATGCCGACGGCTCTACCCCGTCTTCCGGCGTGATAATGTCGGCAACGCCGAAAACATTTGACTCAGAGGGAGAAATGATACGCGCGGCCATGTCGAGTGTGGTGGGTATAGACATCAGCTCCACCAGCTCATACTACGGCATGACGCAGGAGGTGACCTCCGGCAGCGGCGCAGGCGTGATAATCACGGCGGACGGCTATATTGTGACCAACTATCACGTTATAGAGAACGCGACAAAGATAACCGTATATCTTCAGGACGGCACAGATTATGAGGCCAGCGTCGCGGGCGCTGACAGCAAAACGGATCTCGCAGTGCTAAAAATCGAAGCCACCGGCCTCCCCTGCGCCACGCTCGGCGCGTCCGGCGACGTGCTTGTGGGCGACACGGTGTACGCCATAGGCAACCCTCTGGGCGTATTATCTAGCAGCGTTTCGCGCGGCATAGTGAGCGGGCTTGACCGCACTATAACCGTTGAGGGCAACGAAATGACCCTGATGCAGACGGACGCCTCCGTAAACCCCGGCAACTCCGGCGGCGGTCTTTTTAACAGCGCGGGTCAACTCATAGGCATAGTTAATTCAAAGTCCATGGGCTATGATGTTGAGGGCATAGGCTTCGCAATCCCCATAGACTCGGCAAAGGCCATAGTTACAGACCTTATGGACATAGGCTATGTAAGCGGCAGGCCGTATCTTGGAATATCAGTGCGCACAGTAACGCTCACCGTTAAAAACGGCAACGGCAATGGCAACGGCAACGATTTCAACAGCATGTTCGGCATGTTCGGTTTCTCGCAGATACAGAACTATGAAAATCGTCTGCAGGTTACTTCTATTGAAAGCGGAAGCTGCTCCGAGGCGGGCGGCCTTAAAGAGGAGGACGTGATACTCGCCTTTGAGGGAAACGCAGTAAAGAGTGCGGCAGAACTTTCCAGCCTGCTTTATGAATATAATATCGGAGATAAGGTAACACTAACGATATTAAGAGGCGAGGAGCAAATGGACATAACCTTGACCCTCGCGGGCCGTGAAGGCTAAAAAGGTCATTGCGTGCGAAGCCCCCATTTCGCACGATGACATATACCCCCATCCATCTTTACGATGCTGCGAGTCCCCAACGCAACATCAAAACCAAACAAAAAAGAGCGGCTTTTGGCCGCTCTCAGACTGTCAAAGAACCCCTGTTTTCCAGAACGAAAAACAGGGGTTCTTGATG
>CAZUUR010000057.1:0-6158 GCA_964622815.1 uncultured Oscillospiraceae bacterium
CGGGTGTTGCACCCTCCTTATGGAGCAATACTACCTCGTCCATCTGATCTCCTATGGTAAAAACGGGGTTAAGGCTTGTCATAGGCTCCTGGAATATCATGGCAATTTCCTTGCCGCGCACCTCCAGCATTTTTGAGGGCGGCATTTTGGCAATATTATAGCAGCGGCCATTTTCCGCCATAAAGCGAATTTCGCCTTGAACTATCTGCCCCTGCGGCGCTTGAACAAGCTGCATGAGCGAAAGCGAGGTGACGGATTTTCCGCAGCCGGATTCACCCACCACGCCCACAGTCTTGCCCTTTGGAATATTGAACGAAACGCCGTTTACCGCCTTCACCGTGCCAAGATCGGTATAAAAATAGGTGTGCAGATCATCAAACTCTACAACGTTTTCATCATCGTGCATTTTGGTGATATATTCGCTCTCAACCACATTCTTGCGCCTTTTTTCCTTTTCAAATGCGCGAATGACCCTGCCGTTATCGTGGGCGATGCGGCGCTCCTCCTTGAGAGTGAGATAGCGATTGGCCGGTACGTCCGCTACGGGCACGTCCGCCGCGGGAGTCTGCTCCACGGGAGCTGCAGATGTTTCGGGAGTGGCACTGGGCTCACCGGAAGCCTGCGCCGGCTCGGTTGCGCTTGGCTGAGTCGAGCAGCCAAATGCGCCGAGCAGCATTATTGCCGCAAGCGCGAGAGCGGCAAGACCACGGAAAATTTTCATCTTCTTCACTTGCTTTTTTTACCTCCAAATTTTGTTTATGACAACGCCGCCTCTGGCGACGATTATCAACGATTGAAATGCATGCCATGACGCAAAAAGCACGGCCTTGCAGCGGAGCGCGTTCTTGGCTCTGCTGTGCTGCACCTATTGTCCACTCTTAGCCCTGAGTGAATTTTAGGTATATTTTCTGTGAGGCCGTGCTTACCGCGTATGCGTCAATACGCTCCTCGATAAGCTCGTTTCGGCGCTGCTTGAGCAAATTAAAGGTTTCGGCGTCTTTGGAGATAATACCACCGCCATTCTTTAACAGAAGGAGAAATTCCGGCTCGTTTTCATGCTGCATATATTCACCGATTTCATTTGAATCGAGGAGCTGCGTGGTATCTGGAAATTCTGAGTGCAATATGCTTATAAGCTCATCATCGCTGTAAAAAAGCTCATGATGCGAAAATACGCTGAAGTCGAACGGTGCGGTGCAGTTTTCATCGCAAAAATACCCATCAAATTCACCGTCGAGCGGCGTTATCATAATGAGCACCGCGGAGGAAAGCGGCTGCACATGCGAATCGGTGGAGATCTTTTTTGTAAAAACCACCTCGCCGCTTTGAACGTCTATATAATCGGCAACACCGCTCGTTATCCAGTTGGCATAGAGCGTTATGTCGCCCGTGACCCTGTCGTTTTGAAAATCCCAGCGATCTTCGGCTTTGAAGCTATACCCTATCACATTGCCCGCATCGTCGAGCACATCTTCCTTGGCGGTATACCAGCCTGCGAGCACGCAGCCCTCCTTGGCCGGTTCAACAAGCATATTGGCGCTCCCGGACGGTTCGTACAGATATGAATCCGGCATATAATATGTATACCTTACATCACGTGCGTTAATTATGCCGCCAAGCGCATCATAGGTTACCTGACATTCATAGCCCCACTGCTCCGGCGTGGCCTCGCTCGACCCTCCCGAGCACGCACACATTATAAAGCATGCTGCAAACGCCAATGCCAACAGGAATATGAGCTTCGTGTTTCGCTTCATTGTTATGACCCTTTCGGAAATTTTATAATGACCTTTGTCATATTACCTTGGTAATCGTACCTTTGTTTTATTACATTTGTTATTGTTTATGCCAATAGCTTACTCACAAGTTTGACACAATATATTCTCTCGTTAAGAAGTGAAAAGAGCCTCTGCCGCTTGAAGCATATTGCAAATCGCATTGGTTTTTGTTATATTGACTAGGCTGTGATTTAATGCGTTGGTCATTTGGCGTTGCCGCCAGACCGAATTTAGCGGGAGGCAGAGCGTCGCGTAACCGCGCCAAATATGTTTAAGCAAAGCGGCGTGAAGCTGTCGCGTTCATTCAGCGCCCATTGCGGGTTTTGGGAAGCGGGCATTATTGGCCGGAGCTAAAGCGCGAGCTATGGAGAAGCGAACATGAAAACCTATTGTCTGTTTTGCATATCGGGTCAGGAAAAAAAGGTTATGGAAAAGCTAAATGCGCTTGGCTGCGCACCGCTTGCTCCGCTCGTGATGCGGTGGAAGCCTGAGGCGGGAGGGCTTAACAAAACGGCGCGAAGGCTATTGCCGGGATATGTTTTTTTTGATACGGAGCAAGAGCCGAATTGGCAGGACATACGCTCGTGCGATGCGGTACTGCGCGTGCTTCAATATGACGACGGTGAGCGCGAAATGCGTGGCGCGGACGCGGAGTTTGTTGCATGGCTCAAAAAATATGACGGTACGATAGAAGTAACTCATGTTATACAGGTGGGTACTAAGCTCGAATTTGTTGACGGGCCTCTAAAGGAGCTAGAGGGCAAAGTATTGAAGGTGAACAAAAGCCGCAAGCAGGTGCAGATTGCGCTTGGCGATGAAAAAAGCATTATGCGCACTATATGGTGCTCGATAGAATATATAGAAGAAAACGCGGATACGGACAAGCTTACACAAAAGCGCTGAACAAAGCGTTTCTTTTTGCATGATTTAAAATAAGCGTTCTGGATATTATTAAATATAATGAGGGGCATTTGCCGCATTTTGCAATAGTGCGCAAAAAATTAAAAAGCCTGCCAAATATCGCCAGTTAATTCAGCGAATTTTATATGCCCGCGCTGCTCAAACTATCCCCATAATCCACCACAGGAGGAAACCGCTTTGAAAGCGACAGGCATCGTAAGAAGAATAGACGAACTCGGCAGAGTCGTAATACCCAAGGAAATTCGTAGAACGCTGAGAATACGCGAGGGCGACCCGCTGGAGATTTTCACAGATCGCGAGGGCGAAGTGATATTGAAAAAATACTCGCCTATAGGCGAGCTGAGCGACTTTGCGAAGGAATATTCAGAGGCGCTGCATCAGGCGGTGAATCACACCGCCGTGATATGCGACAAGGACAACATAATCGCCGTATCCGGAGGCAGCAAGCGCGAGCTTTTGGAAAAGCAGTTGAGCATTTCGGTAGAGGAGCTTATGCAGCGCCGCGAAAAGCTGCTATTAAACGACCCCGAGGGCATATCCACGCCCGCCATAATACAGGGCGACGGCGGCGAAGGATTTACGGCGGTAAGCATAGTGCCAATACTCGCCGCAGGTGACGCTATTGGCGCGGTGATGCTGTTAAGCCGTGAGAAAAATGCCGCTATGGGCGCAGTGGAGCTCAAGCTCTGCGAAACCGCCGCACAGTTTATGGGAAAGCAAATGGAGAACTAGCACGGCTGCAAGCATAGCAAGCGCTCGCATTTGGAGAATGCTTTTCTCCTGCCGCACCGCTAATAATATAGGGTCGAGTTTCGGCTCGACCCTATATTATTGGCTGGCGAACGCAGTTCGCCCCTACGGCACGCGCGGCGGCGGGCGGGTCAAGACCCGCCCCTACAATCACCGGCCGTCACACCGTAGGGGACGGTCTTGACCGTCCCGCATGGTTCTCGCATGGCCGCTGGCGAACACAGTTCGCCCCTAGACCACAGACATTTACTTATGGTCTGAGCGCCGCTCTTATATGGCGGCGCATTTACCTAAGCAGCCCATTGCTCATTTTTTATCGGCAACATCGTTTTTGCCCTTATATATGCTGTTTGCGGGCACGACGCCGCGCACGCTCGAAAGCGGATAGACGTTTGTATTGCGGCCTATCACTGTGCCGGGGTTTAATATGCTGCCGCAGCCAACCTCCACCATGTCGCCAAGCATAGCGCCAACCTTTTTGCGTTCGGTTTTCACCTGCTCCGCCCCGTCCTTTATAACAACGAGCGTCTTA
The DNA here is from genome assembly GCA_964622815.1 of uncultured Oscillospiraceae bacterium. GTDB lineage: Bacteria > Bacillota > Clostridia > Christensenellales > CAG-138 > CAZUUR01. The sequence goes on from CAZUUR010000057.1 coordinate 3,982, forward strand.
TCACTCTTGACGTTTGACGTGATAGAGCCCGCGCCCATGTGCGCCTTGTAGCCCAGTATCGAATCGCCCACATAATTATAATGAGGCGCCTGAACATTATCAAATAGTATAACGTTTTTTAGCTCCGTGGAATTGCCCACAACGGCGTTTTTGCCCACTATCGCGCTGCCGCGAATAAACGCGCAATGCCGAACCTCTGCGCCCTTATCTATTATGCACGGGCCTTTTATATAAGCCGACGGGAACACGTTCGCGTCCTTAGCTATCCATACGTCCTCGCCGCGCTTTTCATATTCGCTTTGGCTAAGCGTTGCGCCCAGCTTTAATATAAAAGCCGATATTTCAGGCAGCGCCTCCCACGGATATGTCTTGCCAGCGAAAATATCTGAGGCGATAGTTTTATCAAGGTCAAAAAGATCGTTTATTTTGAGCATAAAAGCGCCTTTCCTCCCTTATTTATCCGCAAAATTGCGGAAGTAATTTTGTATTAGCACTATGGGCGTGCCCTTATCGCCGCTGCCGGTTGTAAGATCGCTCAACGAGCCTAAAAGATCCGTAAGGCGGCGCGGAGTCGTGCCCTGCGTTTCCATTTTGCCCTTGAGATCGGCCTCTTTTTCCTTTATGCGGCCGCGTATTGCCTCGCGGAGCGCATCGCCGGAGAGCGAGGCAAATTCGTTATCCGCAAGATATTTAAGCTTTAATTCGTTAGGCAGACCCAAAAGTCCTTCCGTGAAGCCAGGCGACACCACAGGATCCGCTAGCTCCCAGATTTTGCCCACGGGATCCTTAAAAGCGCCGTCGCCATAAACCATAGCCTCAATCCTTTTGCCGGTACGCTCACATAGCTGCGCCTTTATCGCTTCGGCTACCACCTGCGCGTTTTTTGGGAATAGCTTTATGCGCTCCTCGGTGGCCTTGTTTGAGCCTAATAGACCGTAGCTTTCATTATAGCCGCTTGCGCCTATAGGAGCGTTCATAAGCTCGGCGAGCGTGAGCACCGCATTTGCGCCCGCTTTTTTTACAAGGCGCTTTGTGCGCTCGCGTGTGTGAATATCGCAGCAAAGCACATCTTGAGTAAAATTGACTATAGCCTGCGGGTGATTTGCAAATATCACGGTGGCGCTTGCGCCCTCGGCTTCGATGAGTGAACGGTAATATTCAACGTAATCAACGCCGGTGAATTGATGCACGGGGCGGCCAAAGTGCGAAACAAATTCATCCTCGGTCAAAACGTCCGTCCAGGGATTAACGCCGCTCTCGTCGAGCGCGTCCTCGCTTATTATGTGATTGCCCACCTCGTCAGACGGATAACTTAGCATGAGCACGATATTTCTGCCCTTCATGCCCCTTGCAATGCCGCGAAGACAGATAGCGAAGCGGTTGCGGCTAAGTATCGGGAACACCACGCCAAGGGTATCAGAGGTGAATTTGTGCGCCACATCGTAGGCCACCTCGTCAACAGAGGCGTAATTGCCGTCCGCACGGGCTACGACGGCCTCGGTCACGGCTACAACATCGCCGTCGTTCAAGGCAAAGCCTTCCTGAGCACTCGCGGCAAGCACTGCGTCCGCCACTATGGACACAATGTCGTCACCCTCGCGGATAATGGGCGCTCTTAGTCCTCTTGAAATGGTTCCGTTCATGATAGTATCCTCCCAAAAAAATATATAAGACCGTTTTGGATCGATCAATAAAGCCGAACAAAACAATCTTAATTTCAAGAATTATGGCCTTGAGCCAAAGCTTATGATTATTTCAAGCCAGAGCTCTTTACAATCTTTCCGATGTATATTATCATATCTTTGCCATAAGTACAAGTGGTAGGAGGTAATTTTGTGGAAAAAAAATCTTATGACGTGATAATCGTTGGCGCAGGCCCGGCTGGAATATTCACAGCGCTTGAATTATATGAGCACGAGCCTAAAGCCAAGGTGCTGCTCATTGACATGGGCAAGGCCATATCCGAGCGCAAATTGCTGCACGCCTCAATGTTGCGCTTGGTAAGGGCGTTGAGCCACAGCTCCCAGCCGTCCATGTCGGTATGCTCCTGCAGCGTGGTCACAAGCTGCGCAAACGTGCGCCGCGTGGCCTCGCGCGCCAGATCCTTATCCTGTGTTTTTTGGTATGCCTTGCGGTATACGCCCGCGCCGTATTCGGCGATCAGCTCCCGCAGAGCC
>CAZUUR010000057.1:6168-9558 GCA_964622815.1 uncultured Oscillospiraceae bacterium
TCCGAGCGCAAATGCCCCGCGCGTGTGACCGGCAAGTGCGTAAACTGCAAGCCCTGCGCCATAATGAGCGGCTGGGCTGGCGCTGGTGCGTTCTCAGACGGCAAGCTTTCGCTTTCCCACGAGGTGGGCGGCAACATCACAAAATACATTCCCGCCGATGACGCGCAGAAGCTTATAGATTATGCAGACACCGTCTATACGCGTTTTGGCGCGCCGGATACCGTACACGGCCGCAACGACCCGAAGGTTGCTCAGATAGCTTACGAGGCGAGCAAGCACAACATTCATCTTGTGCGCTGCCCGGTAAGGCACATGGGAACTGAATACAGCGCTGTTGTGCTTGAAAATATGTACACCGAGCTTAACACTCACGAGGGTTTTACATTCCTGCCGTCAACCGCGGCGGAGCATATAATAATAGAAGATGGCCGCGCGGCGGGCATACGCTATTCATCGCACGGTGAAATGAGCGAGGCATATTCACAGCGCGTTGTGCTCGCGCCGGGACGCGGCGGGGCGCAGTGGCTTCAGGACGAGGCCAGGTTTCTCGGCATCAACCTCACCAATAACGAGGTGGATATTGGCGTGCGCGTTGAGTGCCCAAATTCCATAATGGACGGACTTACGCAGCATTTATATGAGGCGAAGCTCGTTTATTACTCGGATACATTTGAAAGCAAGGTGCGCACCTTCTGCATGAACCCGGGCGGGCTTGTGAGCGAGGAGCATTACGAGGGCGGCATAGCCGTCGTCAACGGCCACAGCTACAACGATAAGGCTCTGCGCACGGAGAACACAAATTTTGCGCTGCTTGTGAGCACTCGCTTCACGCAGCCCTTTAACGAGCCTATCCGCTTTGGCAATTATATAGCTCAGGTAGGCAATATGCTAACAGGCGGCGGAATTATGGTGCAGCGCCTTGGCGACCTTTTGCTCGGTCGCCGTACTGACGCTTCGCGCCTTGCCAAATCCACCACCATACCAACGCTAAAGACCGCTGTGCCGGGCGATCTTTCCTTCGTGCTGCCCCACAGGCATTTAACGAGCATAATCGAGGCTCTGCGAGCCTTTGACAAGCTCGCTCCAGGGCTATATTCACGCAACACGCTGCTCTATGGCGTGGAGGTGAAATTCTATTCCTGCAAGCTCGATGTTGACAATCGTTTTATGACGGTCGTTCCCGGCCTATACGCCATAGGCGATGGCGCGGGCATTACGCGCGGGCTTATGCAGGCGAGCGTTACCGGCATAATTGTTGCACGAGATATACTTGGGAGGTAGTTTGTGACATACGAGGAAGCATACGAAAAGCTTGAAAAATACGGCCAGACGCACGTTTTACAATATTATAACGAGCTTAGCGTCACAGAGCAGGCGGAGCTTATAGCGCAGATAGACGAGATTGATTTTGCCATGCTTGCAAACGCTAAAAAATCCGGAGGCCAGCGCGGCGAAATAACGCCCATACGCGCCATGACGCTAAATGAGACGGCAGCTAACGCCGCAGATTTTCGCGCCGCCGGCATTGAGGCGATAAAGCGCGGCAAGGCGGGCGCGGTGCTGCTCGCGGGCGGCATGGGCACGCGGCTTGGCATCAAAGGCCCAAAGGGCGCGTGCGACATTGGGTTAAGCAAGCCCGTTTACATATTTGAGCGTATCATTTGCAATCTTATGGACGCTGTAAACGAGGCGGGCACGCCGATAGAGCTTTTTATTATGACGAGCGACAAAAATCATGCCGACACCGTCTCCTTTCTTGAGGCGCATGATTTCTTCGGCTACGACGGCGCTCACATTCACTTTTTCATGCAGGACATGGCTCCCGCAGCGGATTATTCCGGCAAGCTCTTTATGGAGGCGAAAAACCGCATTGCCACATCGCCCAACGGCAACGGCGGGTGGTTTTCATCTATGGCGAAAGCCGGTATGCTCGATATTGCACACGCCAAGGGCATTGAGTGGCTAAATGTTTTCGCTGTTGACAATGTGCTCCAGCGTATATGCGACCCGCTTTTCATAGGCGCTACCATAGCCAATAAATGCGATGTGGGCGCGAAGGTGATACGCAAGTGTGCGCCCGACGAAAAGGTGGGCGTTATGTGCCTTGAGGACGGCAAGCCCTCGATAATCGAATATTACGAGCTTACAGACGCACTTGCCTCCGCAATGGACGAAAATGGCGAGCCGGCTTATAATTTCGGCGTTATACTCAACTATCTTTTCAGCGTTGATTCTCTTGAGGAAATACTTAAAAAGCGCATGCCGCTGCACATAGTTGAAAAAAAGATAGCGTATATTGACCATTCAGGCACGCTCATTACGCCTGACAAGCCAAATGGCCACAAATATGAAACGCTCGTGCTCGATATGATACATCTTATGCCCTCCTGCCTGCCATTTGAGGTGGTGCGCGAAAAGGAATTTGCGCCCATAAAAAATAAAACCGGCGTGGATTCAGTGGAAAGCGCAAGGGCGCTTTTGAAGCTAAACGGGGTTTTATTATAGCAGCATCGGGCAAAAAAAGTAGGGCGGGCTCCCCTGAGCCCGCCGCTTCTATATCATATCCTCTTGCTCATCTTCCATGGGCAGCACCTTGACGAGCAGCTTTAGCACCCTTAGGTTTTGCAGTTTTTTCACCGTGATAAAGAGGTTCTTATATTCAAATGTATCGCCCACCTTTGGATAGCCGCCGAGCATCTCTATCGCCCAGCCGCCCAAGGTGGCGTTATCATCGTCAAAATCGCGATCGTCTATATCGAGCTCCTCAAAGAAATCCTCTATGCGCATATCGCCGTCGGCCTCGTAGGTATCGTCTGATATTTGATTGAACTCGGTTTCGATTATGTCCGATTCGTCCCAAATCTCGCCAACGAGCTGCTCTAAAACGTCCTCCATGGTCAATACGCCCATAGTCCCGCCGTATTCATCGGTAACGACTACCATGTGGCAGCCGCGCTTTTTCATGGTTTTTAAAACGTCCGGCAGCGCCATGGTTTTATGCACGAAGTTCACCGGCATCATCACCTCGCCAACACTGGGGCTTTCGCCCTCGGCCAGCAGCTTTAAATAGTGATTAAGGTGCAATATGCCTATTACATTATCTATGGTATACTCATAGACTGGTATGCGCGTGTACGGCGAGGTCTGCGCGAGCTTTTTAATCTCCGCGTCCGCCTCCCCAATATCAATGGTCACAAGATCCACCCGCGGGGTGATTATTTCGTAGGCAAGCACATCGTCAAAATCGAGTGCGCTCTGCAAAAGGTCGCAGCGCTCCTCGTCTATAACACCCTCGTCCTCAACGGTTTCGATTATGCTTTCAAGATCGTCCTCCGTAACGCTCGGTCCCGTCTCCGCCTGCTTTTCCCATATATGCGACACCAGCTTTAC
>CAZUUR010000058.1:0-9540 GCA_964622815.1 uncultured Oscillospiraceae bacterium
TGCCGGACGTTTATATTTCAGAAATACTCGGCCGCAACGTGGCAGCCAAAACCGCCCCGGACGGCGGCACTTACGATTATATCGAGCTTCATAATAAGGGCGAGGAGGCGGTGAGCCTTCTTGGGTGGGCGCTTAGCAATAACCCCAAAAACCCGGCTAAATGGGAGTTTGGAGATATTGTAATAGCGCCGGGCGAATATTTTTTAGTATATGCCTCCGGTCTTGACAGGCGCACCGACAAAAACGATCTTCACACCAACTTTGGCGTTAGCTCCTCGGGCGATGCCGTATATCTTTTTAATGGCGAGGCGCTTGTTGATAAGCTTGCCGCGTCAGCCTTTATGAACGATGTTAGCTGCGGCCGCCTTGAAGATGGCGCAGTACGCTATTTTGAACTGGCTACGCCCGGCGCGGCCAATGGCGAAGGCAAATTGGGCATAACCGCCACGCCCGCATTCTCGCAAACGCCCGGCGTTTTTTCTCAGCCCATATCCCTTGAGCTTACCGCAAACGAAGGCGAGACGGTTTATTATACGCTTGACTGCACCGAGCCTACTGCGGCGTCAAGCGTGTATACTCAACCACTCAAAATAGAAAAAAACACTGTCGTTCGCTGCGTTTCTGTGCGCGATGGATATATAACCAATTATCACACCACGGGCACATTCCTTTTCACGAGCGATAATGTTAATCACTCCCTCCCCATAGCCACCATAGTCACCGACCCCGTTAATCTATGGGACGCGACCATAGGCATATACGCCATGGGCAACGACGTTAAAGAGGGTGATCAGTGGCCGTATTTTCAGGCGAATTATTATCGTTATAAGGCCGATCCATTAAATCGCGATTGGGAGCGCGACGGCGCGTTTTCAATTTTCGGAGATGATAATAAAGCTGTATTCTCGCAAAACGTGGCGGTGCGCATAGCCGGCTCGTTCGGCTCGGGTCACAACCAAAAGGGCATGACGGTGGTCGCGCGTGATATATACGGCAACAACCGCCTTGAATACCCGTTTTTCGGCGAGCGCGGCTACAGCGAATATAAATCGCTCACCTTCCGCGCGGGCGGGCAGGATCAGGCAAACGGCAAGATACGCGATGAATTGAGCGCCGGACTCCTTATGGATACGGACGTAAACTTTGTATATCAGGAATATAAGCCTTATATCCTTTATTTAAACGGCGAATATTGGGGCTTGTATTTCATGAAGGAGAAGCGAAGCCGCTTTCTCGTGGCCGCCGAGGAGGACGCCGCTCCAAGCGATATAGACCTCATACGCTCGGAGGATAAGGCGTTTGCCGGCACTACCGAGGGCTGGAGGGAGATAATGAGCTATGTGCGCGCAAACGGCGCTTCAACCGATACCGCATACGCGTGGATAGACGAGCGGGTAGATCTAAACAGCTTTATTGACTATATGGTATGCGAAATATACGTTGGCAACAGCGATTACTGGAACATACAGTATTATAAAGCGGGCGACGGCAAGTGGAAGTGGATATATTATGATTTCTGCTGGACTTGGGGCGACCCAACGCACACCACGCTCACATACAGGCGTGCGAGCAAAAACCCGTGCTCGGATTTCTTTAACGCGCTGCTGAAAAATGAAAAGTGGAAGGACGCCTTCTGCCGGCGTATGGCGGAGCTTATGAACACCATATACACGGAGGAGAACGTGAATAAAAAGGTGGACGAGCTATACGCCATAGTGAAAGGCGAGATAGCGCGCGAGCGCGAAAAATTCAATCAAGCCACCTTTATGGGAATATCAAACCCCAAAAGTCAGGCGAGCGTGGAAAGCTTTGAAAAGCAGATAGAAAGGATACGCACTTTTGCCCAAAAACGCCCCGCGCAGATACGGGCGCAGTTTAAAAGCGAGCTTAGTTTAAGCGATGCGTATATGAAGGAGGTGTTCGGCGAATGAGTGAGCCAAAGGGCGAGAGCGGCTACAGGCATGAGCTGAAATACTACCTTAACAATAACCAATACACCTTGCTGCGCCAAAAAATATCGCATACGGTGAAAATGGATTATAATTGCGAAAAGGCGGGCGGCGAATACCTCATAAGAAGCCTCTATTTTGACGATCCCTACGATCAGGCGTTTCGCACAAAGCTCGCGGGTGAGGATTGGCGCGATAAATACAGGCTGCGCATATACGATTTAAGGGACGATGTTATAAAGCTTGAGTGCAAGCATAAGCAGGACAGCTACATTAAAAAGCAGTCCGTGCTGCTAACGCGCGAGGAGTGTGACGAGCTTTTATCCGGCGAATACAGATTTTTGCTTAGAAAGCCGGAGCCTTTTGCTCACGTTCTTTTCGGGGCGTTTGCCACAAAAGGGCTAAAGCCCAAGGTGATAGTGGATTATAAGCGCGAGGCGTATACGTTCCCCATTGAGGACGTGCGCATAACCTTTGACCGCGATATTAGAACAGGGCTTTTAAGCACCGATATTTGGCGTGCAGACCTGCCCACGTTTTCCGTTATAGACGGCTACGACATGGTGCTTGAGGTGAAATTCAACAAGTACCTGCCATCGTACATACGTTATCTTTTGCAGCTAAAAAGCTCGCAAAAGAGCGCAATAAGCAAATATTGCCTTTGCAGGCGATTTGAGCTGTAGTTAAATATTGCGATTTGTGATATTATGATTAAATGAAATAAAGGGGATAATAGCAATGGAATTTAATTTGAAGGATATTTTCACTATAACGCTCAATCCGCTTCAGGTGGTAGTCACACTGGTGCTGGCGTTCGTTGCGGGGCTTTATGTGTTTTTTATCTATAAAAAGACGTTTGGCGGCGTGATGTACTCGCGCAACTTCAATTTGAGCCTTATAATGATGACTATGGTAACGAGCCTTATGCTCATGACCATAAATAACTCGCTCGCAGTGAGCATGGGTATGGTCGGTGCGCTTTCAATTATCCGTTTCCGTACCGCCGTTAAGGACACCATAGACACTGTGTTCATATTCTGGGCGATGGGCGAGGGCATAGCCATCGGCACAAGGCTTTATGACGTGGCGCTCATATCGGCGCTCACAATAGGCCTTATATTGGTGCTGGTCAATCTTGTAAAGGGCAAAAACTCAATGCCGTATCTGCTGGTGCTCCATTATGACGAGAGCGCCTCAGGTCCGGTGCGAAGCATGATAAAGCAGCTTCCGGGCGCAAGGCTCAAGAGCAAGAGCGTTCAGCGCGATGGCGTTGAGATGACCGTTGAGGTGCGCCTTCGCGATAATGAAACCGGCTTTGTTGATAAGTTTATGCGCGTTGAGGGCGTATACGAGGCAACGCTTATATCCCATCAGGGCGATATAGTAGGCTAAACGCCTTTATATTAAATCATTCAAGAAAGGGAGTGCGGAGCAACTATGGATTCCGGTTCTCAATGCGGCCTAGAGCCGTATCGAAGTAGAAATATCAGGTAGGAGGACGCGGAGCTGTAAATTGCTGCCGGCTTAATGCGCGTCCTCTTAGGAAGGACGTGCAAAATGATAACGGAAGAACTTTTTTTGCTTCTTGATGAAAAGAAGTATGCGGCCGTAAAAAAGCTCGTTGAGGAAATGAACGGCGTTGACATCGCGGAAATTTTCGATGAGCTTATAAGCGAAAAAGAGGAGAATGAAAAGGCGCTGATGCTCTTTAGGCTGCTGCCAAAAGAGCTCGCGGCCGAAAGCTTCTCCTATATGGACAGCGACATTCAGCAGGAGCTTATCGTGCTATTAAGCGATAAGGAATTGCGGTGGATACTTGACGAGATGTACATGGACGACTATGTTGACCTCGTTGAAGAAATGCCCGCAAACGTTGTACAGCGCCTGATGAAAAACTCATCTAGCGAAAACAGGCAGCTCATAAACGAATATCTTCAATATCCGGAGGACAGTGCCGGAAGCATAATGACAAACGAATATGTGTATCTAAAGCGCATGCTTACGGTTAAGCAGGCGTTTGATGTGATACGCAATAACGGTGTAGACAAGGAAACGATCTACACCTGCTATGTGATAAGCCAGGAGCGCAAGCTTGAGGGCGTGGTCACGGTGCGCGAGCTTCTCTTGGCCGCGCCGGACGCGCGAATAGACGATATAATGAGTGATAACGTGATATTCGCGCATACACTCGATGATAAAGAGGAGATAGCAAAGCAGTTCTCCCGTTATGATATGCTTTCAATGCCGGTGGTCGATAAAGAGGAAAGGCTTGTTGGCATCATAACCATTGACGACGCTGTGGACGTCATGCAGGAGGAGAACACGGAGGACTTTGAAAAGATGGCAGGTATGGCGCCCAGCGAGGCGACATATTTAAAAACAAGCCCGTTTCAGCTTGCAAAACACCGCATAGTGTGGCTGCTCGTTTTAATGGTGAGCGCCATGGTGACGGGTGCGCTGCTTGAAAAATACGAGGCGGCTATAGCTTCGATACCGCTTTTGGTATCATTTATTCCAATGCTTATGGATACGGGCGGAAACTGCGGCTCTCAGGCTGCCACGATGATAATTCGCGGTATGGCGCTCGATGAAATTGAGCTGAAGGATTTTTTCAAGGTTTGGTTTAAGGAAATACGCGTGGCGCTTTTGTGCTCGGCAGCGCTCTGCCTTGTGAATTTCTTTAGGATTTGGCTTCAATACGGCGATCTTGAGGTTGCGGCTACGGTGAGCATAACGCTGATAGCTACTATATGCATTGCAAAATCCATGGGCGTGGTGCTGCCAATGCTTGCAAGAAAGATAAAGCTCGACCCAGCCATAATGGCTGCGCCTATGATAACCACCATAACGGACGCGTGCAGCATAGTGGTGTTTTTCAATCTCGCGCTTTTAATATTGAGCAAGAGATTAGGCATGTAAATGAAAAGGGCTGTAAAAGAACGAGTGCGCTGACCGCTTTTTACAGCCCTTTTTTATGCATCTATCTCCTCAACGAATACAACCCCTTCAAACTCGGTAACAATGCTTAGCACCCGATCGTGGTTCAACGCGGGCGGGAAGCGCAGCAAGCAAAAAAGGCCTATGCCGGACTTATCGTCGGACTTGGCGGTTTCAACATCGTTCACCTCCACATCGCTCGCGCGCATTTCGCGCATGAACGGCTTTAAGCAGCTAACATCGCTGAAAATGATATAAAGGTGCAGCCTGTGCAGCCTTCTTGTGTACATAGTTTCAAATTTATCGGCAAATATCATAACCGCAATGATAACAAGGCAGGTTATCATTGCGCCGAAATAGAAGCCTATGCCTATCGACAGCCCCATGCACGCCGCGCCCCAAAGACCCGCCGCAGTGGTGAGCCCCTTTACGCGGTAATAACGGGTTATCATTATTGTGCCTGCGCCAAGAAAGCCTATGCCGCAGATCACCTGCGAGGGCATTCTGCCGGGGTCGGCGCTGGGATAAAGCTCCGCTAAAAATTGGGAAGTCATCATCACCACAGCCGCGCCTATGCACACCAGCATATATGTGCGAAGTCCGGCGGGGCGGCGCTTTCTGGTGCGCTCAAGCCCGAGCGCGCCGCTGCATATAACGGCCATTACAAGCCGCACAACTATAGTCAGCTCGCTTAGCTCCATCAATCCCCACTGCTCAAATAAAGCTTGCATAATAATGTATCCTTTCAGGCTGCCATGCTTAATTGCCATCTGCCAGCCAAGCATGCTTGGAAGTCCCAATGCTGCTGCGCAGGATTATCTTGCGGTAATGCACCCGTAAAAATGGCAACCGCGGTCTTGCAAAAAGGTTTATTCGCAAGACCCAAGAAAATTATGACAATTTTAAAGCCGGCTGTCAAGGTCGGGCGCATTTTAAGCTCCGCCCTTCCCCTGACGGTTCAGCTTGAGCTAAATGTGTTACCTATGTTTGACGCCGTAACAAACTTGACACAATCTAGCGCCTTTGCTGTGTTGACAAGGGCGCTTTCTCATTTTATAATCAAAGTAACTTCATACAACTTATCAAGAGTGGTTGAGGGACCGGCCCTGTGAAACCCGGCAACCTGCCCGAGCGGCAAGGTGCCAATTCCGGCATTTGGCGGGATATTCCACCAGATGAAAGATGAGCGCTAAACATAGCCTCATCAAAAAAGTATGAGGTAATTTTTTTTGATGGAGGATTTTATGGAAAAGAGAAAGCTGCTATTTACGAGCGAATCAGTTACAGAAGGGCACCCGGATAAGGTGTGCGACATGATCTCCGATTCCGTGCTCGACGCTATGCTCACGGGCGACCGTAATTCCCGCGTAGCGTGCGAGTGCTCGGCGGCTATGGGCATGGTGCTCGTAATGGGCGAGGTGACTACAAGCTGCTATGTGGATATACCAAAGCTCGTGCGCGACACCGTTGATGAAATAGGCTACAATAAGCCGGAATACGGCTTTGACAGCCATACCCTCGCCGTTATCACCGCCATAACCGGCCAATCGCCCGACATAGCCCTTGGCGTTGACAAAAGCTTTGAAGCCAAGCAGGGCGACGCTTCCAAATATGATACCGGCGCGGGCGATCAGGGCATGATGTTTGGCTATGCGTGCCGTGAGACGGACGTTTTAATGCCGCTTCCGATAGAACTTTCGCACAAGCTCTGCCGCAGGCTCACGGACGTTAGAAAAGCGGGCGAGCTAAGCTATTTAAGGCCGGACGGCAAGAGCCAGGTGACTATTGAATATGAGGGCAATAAGCCGGTTCATGTGGACACGGTGGTCATAAGTGCGCAGCATGACCCGGACGTGAGCCTTGATAAAATGCGCGAGGACATAATAAAGCATGTTATAACACCGGTGCTTCCAAAGGAGCTTTTTACCGATAAGACCCATATTTATGTAAATCCCACGGGGCGTTTCGTGATAGGCGGGCCTCAGGGCGACAGCGGGCTTACCGGCCGCAAGATAATAGTTGACACCTATGGCGGCTATGCTCGCCACGGCGGCGGCTGCTTCTCGGGTAAGGACCCCACCAAGGTTGACAGGAGCGCGGCGTATATAGCGCGTTACGCGGCCAAAAACGTGGTTGCGGCGGGGCTTGCGGATTCGTGCGAGGTGCAGCTTGCATACGCCATAGGCGTAGCAAAGCCCGTGAGCATTTATATAGATACTCGCGGCACGGGCAAGGTGACCGACGCGCGCATACGCGAGCTTATTGAAAAGCACATAGACCTTAGGCCGGCCGCAATTATTGAAAAGCTCGACCTAAGGCGTCCCATATATAAAAAGACCGCCGCCTACGGCCATTTCGGCCGCAACGACCCCGATTTCACATGGGAAAAATGCGATTTTGCGGAGGTTTTTTCAAAGGATGCTTAATTACCACGCGCATTCGCGCAATTCCTTTGATGCCAATTTCTCTGTTGAGGAGATGGCGCGCTCGGCGCTAAGCGCCGGCATAACCGAGCTGTGCTTCACCGATCATGTTGATTTTGACGATATGGACGCGGCGCCGTGCAACATGCTTGCACAGCGCCGTGAGATAGACTCTGTGCGCTTGGACGGCATAGTGTTGCGCCGGGGCGCGGAGGTGGGCATGAAGGACGATCTCACAGCCAAGGCTACGTGGCGGCACATACAGGACGCTGACCTCGATTTTATTATCGGCTCGGTTCACATGGTAAACGGCGAGAACGTTTATTATCCGGAGTATCATAAAACTCGCAGCCGCGAAACAGCCTACCGCGCGTATTTGCAGACAATAGCCAAGGGTATTCGCGCGTGCCGCTATTTTTCGGTGCTGGGGCATTATGATTTTGTGTGCAAGTACGCGCCTTATGAGAAGCGCGGCATGAGCTATTACGAATTTTCGGACGAGTTTGACGATATTTTTTCATTCCTTATCCAAAATGGTAAGGGCATGGAGATAAATACAGCCGCGTGGCAGGACGACCCCGCATGGGGGCTCGACATTCTCACCCGTTACCGCGTTCTCGGCGGCGAGTTCGTTACCTTGGGCAGCGATGCGCACAAGCCTGATAATATAGCCAAGCGACTTGCTCAGGCGGTGAATATGGCAAAGGAGGCGGGCATAAAATATGTCGCCTCATATAAAAACCTAAAACCGAATATGATACCGATAGATACTTTGGTGTAAGTGTGCGGCGGGGTCATTTGACTCCGTCTATTTCCTTCAATTTCTTGCCAAATAACCTCACCTTCACCCACTCGGATAAAAGCGTATATAAAACCGCGGTAACAGGCACGGCCAGAACAATTCCTACAAACCCGAAAAGCCCGCCGCCAAGCACTATGGCCGTTACCACCCATATTCCCGAAAGCCCCACGGCTGAGCCTACAACGCGAGGATAAATTAAATTTGCCTCTATCTGCTGCACTACGAGAATAAATATCAAAAACCAAAGCGCTCTCGGCGGGTCGGCCACAAGTATGATAAGCGCACCGAGTATCGCGCTTGCCCACGGCCCTACAACGGGCGCCATCTGCATTACACCCACCGAAACGCTTATCAAAAGCGCGAAGGGAAATGCGAATATGCTCATGCCAATAAAGCATAAAAGCCCCAGAAGCGTGCATTCGGCCGCCATGCCGAATATATAGCGCTTGAGCGTTTTATTCGTGCGTGAGGCAAGTGATATTATATAGTCCGCGCGGCGCTTGCTCCACAGTGCGCGGGTGAATCTTTTAAGCTGCGAAAGCAGATTTTCCTTGCCGTAAAGCGCGTAAAACGCGATTATAAGCGCGAGCATTATGCTTATTACCATGCCCGCCACGTCCACTGTAAATTCGATGGCCGCCGCGAGCGCGCCCGCGAGCACGCCGTCAAGCCGCGAAATAAGGCCGGACGCCGCGTCAAGCAGGCTCGCGGTTATTTCGTCCGGAAGACTCAGCCTAAACCATAGCCCCTCGGCCCAGCTTGAAAGCGCTCCGGTATACGAATCAAAGTTTTCAACTATGCCGCTTATGCTCTCAAAAAGCCTTGGCAGCATTAAAAGCAGCGTTGAGGCGGCGATGGCGATAATGAATAAAAGCCCCATAAAAAGGCATATAAGCCGCTTTAAATTGCATGCTTTCCATTTTGCAAAAACCTTGTTTTCAAGAAACGTCATTGGCAGATTAGCCAAAAAAGCTATCGCCAGACCGATAAAAAGAGGGCGCAGTATGCTCAAAAAAGAGCTTACCCCGCCCCAAAACGCGCTTAAATTATCGAGTATCTGATAGAGTATCACGCCCAGCGCCACTACTGCCGCATATTTTAAAATATCCGTGCCGAAAACGCGATTTTTCTTCTCCAATGAGCCTCCCACCCTATGCGGACGATATTAGCGCAGGAGTGCCGAACCCCGCATGTGTTCGACTCTCCTGTGCTATTAGCGCAGAAGCGCTAAACCGCATGTGTGAGGCTCTCCTGCTCTATAACTCGCAGCCCTCCGCCTCGACGTCGTGCTCGAATTTTTCCGCCAGCAGTTTTGCCGATACATAGGCGCTCACAGCGTCTATTGCCATACGGTTGAGGCCGCCGCGCATAACGGCGAAATCCGCATAATCTATATATTTGCAGATGTATTTTTCATACATCGGCTTAA
>CAZUUR010000059.1:0-9534 GCA_964622815.1 uncultured Oscillospiraceae bacterium
GCCTACACCGAGAGCAATCCCACCTTCGACCAGAAGACCATCGATGCCTACAAGCTCACCGACCTGATCAAGGTCAGCATTGAGCTGCTGGATGACAGCGCATTCCCGTTGGAGCCTTACATCGCACAGGAGTTCGCCCGGGCATTCGGCGCTGCTGAGGAGGAAGCATTCTGCGTTGGTGACGGCAGTGGCAAGCCCACCGGCCTATTCACCGCAAATGGCGGTACCGTGGGCGTGACCACGGCGGGCGGCACGGCGATCACCGCAGACGAGGTGATCTCGCTGGTGTATTCGCTGAAATCCCCCTATCGCAGAAACGCACGTTTCCTGCTCAACGATGCCACCGTGGCCATGCTCCGCAAGCTGAAGGACGGCAACGGGGCATATCTGTGGCAACCCTCCGTGCAGGCCGGTGAGCCGGACAAGCTGCTGGGTTACAGTCTGTACACTAGCCCCTACGTTCCCACTGTGGCAGCGGGGGCATATGCCATGGCGTTTGGCGACTTTAAAAACTACTGGATCGCTGATCGTACCGGCCGCACGGTGCAGCGGCTCAACGAGCTGTACTCCACCAACGGTCAGGTAGGCTTTGTGGCCACCGAGCGTGTGGATGGCAAGATCATCCTGCCCGAGGGCATTCAGATGCTCAAGATGCACGGTTAACGGAGGCGCGATATGAGCTACAACGCAAAAAACTACACGGAACAGGGCGGCGAGAAAACGGTAATCGGCGGTACGCTGGAAATCAAGGAAGGGGCCTCGGTGACGGGGCTTCCTTCCACACCCGCCGTGATATCCGCCGCTACGGATGCTGTCATTGGCGGCATTATCGCGGGCGCAAAAACCGCAAGCGACACCGTCGAAGGGAAAATCGGTGAGGACAACAAGCTGTATGTGCCCACATATCCCGTGATGCCGGAACAGGCGGTTGCCGCAAATCAGGCGGACAGTACCGCTGTGGATGCGGCCGGGCTGGTAACGGATTTCAATGCGCTGCTTGCCAAGCTGAAGGCCGCCGGACTCATGACTGCGGAATAAAGGAAGGGCGGCGGTGAGATGACGTTGCTGGAAAAACTGAAGGAAAACCTGATCATTTCCCATACCGAAGATGCTGCGCTGTTGACGCGCCTGCTTGCCGCCGCCATTTCCTACGCAGAAGGATACCAGCACCTGACGGCAGGAACATACAGTGACCCGGCGCTTATGTCCAATACCACGGAGCAGGCCGTGATCATGCTGGCTTCCCATTTATATGAAAGCCGGGATGGCAGCACGGGCGGCTTCTTTGCGGATAAGGTGGATGCCGGCAAGCAGGCTTGGGCCACAATTAACAATCTACTGCGGCAGGATCGGGAATGGAAGGTGTGATATGGGATTTGGACAAATGCGGTCGTTTATTGAGATTCTATCAGCCGGAACTACGAAGGATAGCGAGGGCTTCGCTGAATCCGGGGATACCGTCCTGGCGTCTCTGAGAGCATATCACGAAGCCCGGCATGGGACGCAGGTGTGGGCCAACCGTGCGGCGTTTTCTCAGGCCACCGACCTGTTCCGGTTCCGGGTGATCCCCGGGCTGCCCATTACAACCACCCATACGATCCTCTGCGCCGGGGTGCGTTTCAGTGTTATCTCCGTAGAGGACGTAAAAGGTCATGGCATGTATGTGGAGGTGCTGGCAAAGAAAATGGAGGCTGCTCGTGGCTAAGTGTACGATTAAGCTGGGCGAACAGTTCATGCGGGAGCTGACCCAGATGGCAGGAAACATCGACCGTGCGATTCCGCATGCGCTGGAGGCCGGCGGTAAAGTGGTGTATGGGATCATGAAAGGCAATCTGGACAGAGCCGTTGGTAAGGGTACCAACTATCCCTCCCGTTCCACGGGGAAGCTGCAATCTTCCTTGGGTGTTTCCCCAGTGAAGCTGGATGACAGTGGGAATTATGACGTCAAGGTGGGCTTTGCCGAAGGCCGTGGCAAGGTTAGCAACGCCATGCTGGCAAATTTATTGGAGTACGGGAAACATGGTCAGCCCGGCAGGCCCTTTCTTGCACCTACGAAATCCAGAGCGAAACAGCCTTGCATTTCCGCCATGGAGGAAACACTGAAAAAGGAGCTGCTGCCATGACGTTTTTAGAAGAACTGAACACATTGGTATCTGGTGCGGATATCCCGGTGGAAACGGGCGTATTTTCCGGCGTTGCTCCCTCGGCCTATGTGGTGATTACACCCATTTGTGAGCGGTTTGCGCTCCATGGGGACAATGCGCCGGGGATCAATATCGAGGAAGCACGGCTTTGCCTTTTTGACAAAGGCAACTACAACGAAAAGAAACGGCAGCTGGTGGCATTGCTTCTTGCCGCTGATTTTACCATTACCGATCGGCGGTACATCACCCATGTAGACGAATATGAGGACAACGCTGGTTATCACCAATATGCCATTGACGTGGCGAAAGCATATGAACTGGAGGATGAATAATCATGGCAACGATAGGTTTGGATCGCATGTATTTTGCGTCCATTACGGAGGACGCAGACGGCAATGAAACATATGGCACGCCGGAGAAGCTGGCAAAGGCCATGACTGTGGAGATGGAAATCGAGGTGCTGGAGGCGACCCTGTACGCGGATGATGGCCCAGCGGAATCCGTCAAGGAGTTTGGCACAGGCACGATCACGCTGGGCGTGGACGATATCGGCGTAAACACCGCTGAAAAGCTCACCGGGGCGCAGATTGACGAGAATCATGTGGTCATCTCTCAGAGCGAGGGCGACGGCTTGCCGGTGGCACTGGGCTTTCGGGCAAAAAAGAGCAACGGAAAATACAGATACTATTGGTTGTACCGGGTGATCTTCGGTATTCCGGCAACCAACTTGACCACCAAGGGCGAGGAGATCACCTTCTCTACCCCAACCATAGAGGGCACGATCCTGCGCCGGAACAAGCTGGACAGTAACGGCAGGCACCCGTGGAAAGCAGAAGCCAATGAGGACGATGCAAGCGTCCCTCGCAATGTGATCACAGGCTGGTACGCACAGGTATATGAGCCGTCCTTCCCGGCGACGGTGACCATTACGATCTCCACTCAGCCGCAGGATACCAGCGTGACGGCGGGTGCGATCACAGGCAATCTGACCGTTGCGGCAACGGCTTCCTCCGGGTCGATTACTTACCAGTGGTATAAAAACAGCACGAACTCCACCACGGGCGGCACGGCTGTCGAAGGAGCGACCAGCGCAACGTTGGCTATTCCCACCGATCTGACGGAGGGCAGTCACTACTTCTACTGTGAGTTGACCGCAGGCGCAACCACCCAAAAGACAACCGTCGCCACCGTGACCGTGGCGGCTGAGTAAGGCGGTGCATATGCTGGATCAAGACAGATGCGCAGAGATCACGCTGGGCAGAAAGACCTATCACATGGTGCTGACCACGCTGGCAACGAAGGAAATCAGCAGGCGGTACGGCGGTTTGGAGCAGCTTGGGGACAAGCTGCTGAACACCGAAAACTTTGAGCTGGCGCTGGACGAGGTGGTGTTTCTCATTACGCTTTTGTGTAATCAGGGAATCATGATCGACAATCTCATGAATCCTACTGCGCCTCAACCGCTGCTGACGGAACAGGCTGTGGAACTGCTGACCACGCCTACCGATCTGGTGCTGTGCAAGGATGCAATCATCGCCGCAATGCTGAAAGGCACGAAGCGGTTCGTGGAGAGTGAGTCGGTAAAAGGAAAAAACGTGGAGACCGGGCAACTGACGGAGAGTCCTTTGCCCGGTTGATCTTTATTGGCGTTTCCTTGCTGGGCCGGGAGGAGCGTGCCGTTTGGCTGATGCCCATCGGTGCGCTTCTCGACCAATGGGAAGCGTACAAACATTTCCATGGAATCGCCAAGCAAAAGGTGGTTCTGGCCATCGATGAGCTGATTCCGGGTGGGGTATAAAAACTGGCGGGGTTATGCGCCCTGCCAGTTTGAAACTATTTCATTTCGACCAGAAACTGGGCGGCGGTCATAATGAGCGGATGCTGAATGCCGGATTCCGTAAAATCTCGGTCACCCGTCAACAGCACATCCGCTTTCGCTGCGATAGCTGCCCGAAGAATAGGACGATCTTTCAAATCACGTATGGAGGATTCGGCTTCATGTGTATTTGTAGGCGTTGGGACGATTTCGAGTACGGTAGACGCTTGCGCCAGAAAATGATCCAGTGCATCCATCCGCTTTGGAAACTTCCGTGCAAACACACGTTTTAGTTCGTCGATATTCTGATCGCAAACGATACCATGATTCGGACTGGTTACCGCCTTTACATACGCCTGATAGGGAGTGCTGCCAATACTGAGCGCAGCGGAAATTAAGATATTTGTGTCAATCAGAACTCTCATAATCCCTCGATTTCAGAGCGAACATCAGCTACAAGCGCCGCAATGTCATCTTCATTTTCAATCCCAGCATTCGTCGCCTCGCCCTGCATTTCGCGGCGTAGCACGTTCATGGCATATACAGCGGCGTTTACCATAATAACTTGCGAACCATCGCAGATAAAGGTGACGCGATCCCCCGTATCAACGCCTAGTTTTGCACGGATATCTTTTGGCAGGGTAATTTGGCCTTTCGCCATTACCTTTGCATTGTCGACAATGATGCTTTCCATAATGATAGCTCCTTTCAAAAAGTAGGGATTATCCAACTATCCCTACTATTAGTATACGTGAAAGTATGAAAAACGCAACACTGCAAATGTAACTTTTTCATAGACCGGAGGTAAACACAAAATGGCTGACTTTGGCCTAAAAATCGGCCTTGAGGGCGAGAAAGAGTTTCGATCCGCGCTCAAAGACATTAATCAGCAGATGAAGCTGCTTGGCTCCGAAATGAAGCTGGTACAGTCCCAGTTCGGTAAAAACGAAAAGAGCACCGCCTCCCTTGCCTCCCAAAGCAAGGTGCTTTCTAAGCAGATAGAGGAGCAGAAGTCAAAGATCGAGCTATTGAAGCGAGCCTTGGAAAACGCCACGGAGTCCTTTGGCGAGAATGACCGTCGTACCAAGCAGTGGGCCATTCAGTTGAATAACGCCGAGGCCGAGCTCAACGATCTGGAGAAGGAGCTAAAGGATAATGATAAAGCTCTAGAGGATCTGGCGGAGGGCATAAACGATGCCGAAAAGGAAACGGATGAGTTTGGCAAGGAAGTCAAGGAATCTGGGGAGGTTTCTGACGAGGCAGGCGGTAAGTTTCAGGGGCTGCTGGTCAAATCCCAGCTGGTAGCGGATGGTATCGCCGCTGCAGCAAAGGCCATCGGACGGGCCATCGTGGATGTAGCAAAGGCTATCAACGAATGCACCAAGATTTATGCTAATTTCGACGATAGCATGCGGCAGGTGGCAGCTACCATGGGCATGACTGCCGAGGAGATCGAAAACGGCAGTGCAGACTACGAAATGCTCAAAAAGGCCGCCAAGGAAGCGGGCGAAACCACCCGGTATACAGCCTCGCAGGCAGCCGAGGCACTGAACTATCTGGCCCTTGCCGGGTACGATGCCAAAACCGCATGTGCCGTGCTGCCGGATGTGCTCAATCTTGCCGCAGCCGGCAACCTCGACCTTGCCTACGCCTGCGATCTGGCTACCGACGCTATGAGCGCATTGCAGATGGACACGTCCGATCTGTCCATGTTCATCGACCAGATGGCACGAACCGCCCAGACCTCCAATACATCGGTGCAGCAGTTGGGCGAAGCGATTCTCGTGTGCGCCGGCACGGTAAAGATGACCGGGCAAGAACTCACCACCATGAACACCTCGCTAGGCGTCCTTGCCAACAACGGTATTAAAGGCGCGGAGGGCGGTACCAAGCTACGTAACGTACTGCTTTCCCTCTCCACGCCTACGGATGTAGCTAAGAAAAAACTCGATAATCTGGGCGTTTCCGTATATGACGCGCAGGGCAATATGCGCCAGCTGGATGAAATCCTTGGTGATTTACAAAAGAGCTTGGATTCCCTGACGCAGGAGGAAGCCACCAGCGCCATCAATGATATTTTTAATAAAACCGACATTGCGGCGGTGAATGCGCTTCTTGCCTCTACCGGGGATCAGTTCGATACGCTGGCTGGAAAGATTGAAAACAGCAAGGGCGCTGCCGAGAAGATGGCCTCTGCGCTGGAGGACGGTCTTGGGGGTATGCAGCGGCAGATGGAGTCTGCCAAAGAGGGCATGCAGATTGCCGTTGGCGAAGCGTTCTCTGGGGTGAAAGGCAATATATTAGGCGACCTTGCAGAAATCTACAGAAGTATCACCGCCACGCTGGAGGAGGCTGGTGGTGGCATCGAGGGCTTGGGTGAGGCATTTGGTACGGCAATCTCCGGATTTCTGGACATGTTTCTCGGCCTTGTCCCGGAAGCGACCAATATACTGGTCACGATTGTGCAGGCCATCGTTGAAAACCTGCCCATGCTGGTGGATGCTGCCTGCCAGATGATCATCGCCCTTGCGGAAGGGTTGCGGGAATCCTTGCCAGAATTGATCCCTGTGATCGTGGAGACGGTGCTTCTGATCACCCAAACTCTGATCGAAAATGCACCCCTGCTGATTGAGGCCGGATTTGCTATTATCGAGGGAATCATTCTGGGAATCATCAACAGCATTCCTACGCTGATTGAAAACCTGCCTCAGGTAATTATGTCCATCATTGAATTCTTCGCCAATCAAAAGGGGCTGTTTACCAAGATCGGTATCGACCTGCTGGAAGCCATCATTGTGGGCATTCTGAACATGATCCCCAATGCGCTTGCCGCCATCGGCAATCTGGTCAGCGGGATTTTGCAGAAGCTGGGCATCCTGCCCGGGGAAGGTCACAGTGCAGGTCTTGGGTTGATCCAAGGTATCTGGGATGGATTCATGAGCAAGGTTGCATCGGTTATGGCGGGTATCGCCCAGAAAGCCCGGGAGATTGCTCAGGCCATTCGGAATGCGTTGCGAGTTCATTCTCCTTCCGAACTGACAACTTCAGATGGTAAAAACCTTGCGCTGGGTTTGGGGGTTGGCTTCCTTGGCGCAATCGAAAATGTAAAACGGGATATCCGCAACGCCCTGCCCACGGACTTTGGCGTTTCCCTGAATAACGCCACTGCCCTACCAAGTGTGGCAGCAGGCACTACCGGCGCTGCTTCATCCCAACAGGTGGTACAGCACACCGGCACCATCCGGGTGGAAGGTATCAACGATGAGGGCATGCTCAATTCGGTGGTGAACATCATTATTGACGAACTCAGAACGGAGGCACGGGTATATGGCACTGCTTAAGAATGTAGGAGGTACGGAAATGAACGCACTGCTCCCTGTTAATTATGAAGAGGAAAATCCAACTGTCAGCGGACGTGATTTGCATGCAGCTCTTGGCATTGCAACGCAATATAAAGATTGGTTTCCTCGAATGTGCGAATACGGGTTTATGGAAGGAAAGGACTTTTGCTCATTTTTGAGCGAAAGTACCGGGGGCCGACCCAGCACCGACCATAGGCTGACGATCCCCATGGCAAAAGAGCTGTGCATGCTCCAACGCAACGATGCCGGAAAGCGATTCCGCCAATACTTTATTGACGTAGAAAACGCATGGAATTCTCCCGAAAAGATCATGGAGCGTGCAATGGCCATTGCGCATCAGCGGGCGATCGAGGCAGAACGGCGAATTTTCGCTTTGAGCGCAGAAAATGAAGAGCTTGCCATAGCGCTCAATACATCATTGGATTTCTGGACGGTTATGAAATACAACAAGGAGCAGAAAAAGGGTTGGGATATGCAGCATTGCCAAAGCATCGGAAGACGCATGTCCGCCTTTTGTCGCTCCCATGGATATGAGATCAGGAACTGCGTCACAAACGATGATCGGTTTGCAAGCGTAAATTCGTATCCTATAACAGCTTGGGAAAGCTTCATGGAGAAATAGCTACAGTCAATTTTGGATATGTACAAAACGTATTGCGACTGGAGGCATGAGTAAATGGCACTGCTAAAAAATATGGATTCAGGGGAACACATCACCCGCTATGTCAGCCTGCAATCAAGTCAAGAGGTTATCCGGGAAGTGCAAACACTCCTGTCGGGTGAGCAGTATATCCAGCGGATCGGCGATCCGGCTGTTACATATGACGTCACCGCATATGTAAACCGAGCGGGCAGGGTGTTGCTGGAAAGCGCCGAGGATACCGCCGCATTGCTGGAGGTAACGGTTCGCCACGGCGTTTACTATGGTCGCATCACCAAGCTCAAGATCAACGACCGCCTGCCGGGAGACTGGTTTGAGGCCGAGTTAACGCTTTGTAAGGAGATGGAAGAAACATGAGATTGCTTCCTTCCGACCTGCTTACAAAGTTAAGGGAAAACCTTCAAGTTCCCGCTGCGGGTGCAGAGCCGCATTTGACGGCGGTGGTGACGCAGGCTTCTGCTAACACGCTGCTGACGGAGATCATCCATGAGGCTGCAACACCCGCATATGGCGATGTTGCCATTCGACAGCTTGCCGGGGAACCTTCGCCGTCACTGGCGTATGCGATTTGTATCGATGAAGGAATTGCCACAGTATATGAGCGGCTGCTCCCGGCGCAGATCGACCGCAAATGGACAAAGCTGTTTGAGCTTGGCTCGGCTACTGACGCGGCGATCGAATTCAACGGTATATGGACCATCGACACGGACGGTCAGTGTTATTTCCTGCAAACGGAGGAAACGCCGCTGGTTTTCCTAGTGATTGGCGGCGTTCTATACGTCCAACAGTGGGCCGATGAAAGCACCCGCTGCCCGCTTGCTACCGACGTAGTGCATGTGTCTGCCGTCCGGGCGTGGAAATCCTCGGATGAACCGCTGCTGGATCAAGGGCTTATGGCGGTCTATACAAAAACGGACGGCTCGGTGCATTATCGGGCGCTGGCTGAGCTAACGCTGGGGGAACTATCATGGGACTTGGAGCAGGATGTGCCGCAGTTATCTGCCGGCAACGTGTCCGTGCAGGTGTTCCGCACCAATGATTTCCGCTTTGGCATCCTGTGCGAGCGTTCAGCCGGTGGGTTTCAGTACGTGTTGTCCAAGCGCACGTATGCAGGGCAGAGTGTGAAACCCGAGGCGGTGTACGCGCAAGTGCGAGATATCACGCTGTCTGTGAAAGAGATTATCTATACAAATGACAACGATGGCGCACACTATTTGGATGCGGCAGTCCCGGCGCTTGCGGGGTATGTGGGGTACTATGCATCGTTGCCGGGCGTGTCGATACTACCGACCCGGCGCGTGACGGATCACTCATTTCTGCTGACGGCGAATCGAACGCTGCGGGAACAGCTCCCATTGAAGAATTATATCGGCATCTCCATTGACGCGGTCATTACTACTATGCCGGTGATTGTGGATGCGGAGGTATCCGGGGATACGATTCTCGTTACGACCGATATCGATATTTCGCCTTGGCAGGAGGTGCGGCTCACCTTCTATGACGCTGCCAGCTTACGATATGTGCAGAATGAAACAAGCTATCTGCTGGTGG
>CAZUUR010000060.1:0-9345 GCA_964622815.1 uncultured Oscillospiraceae bacterium
GGCAAAAACGCTTCTCCTTTGGCACGGATCACTTTTATGTCGATCTGGTCTTTTTTAATCGACTGTTACGCTGTTATGTGCTGATAGACTTGAAGATCGGGAAGCTGACCCATCAGGATTTGGGCCAGATGCAAATGTATGTGAACTACTTTGACCGCCATGTGAAACTACCAGAGGAAAACCCGACTGTGGGGATTCTCCTTTGCAAACTCAAAAATGACGCCTTGGTGGAGTTGACGCTACCGGAGGAAGCCAATGTTTACGCCTCGCAGTACCAGCTTTATCTGCCGTCGAAGGAAGAGTTACAACAAAAATTGCGCGACTGGAGCGAAGGGTAATTCATTGACATCATTGTCAATACTACAGTCGACTGTATTTTATTTCTATAGATATGAATAGTATTTACAGGTGATGTGCATGTACTTGTCGAGTCTTACTATTTCTGGATTTAGACAGTTTGGTTCTGGTGAAAAATCCATAACTGTTCCGCTCAATAAAGGGGTCACCGCCCTGGTGGGGCGAAACGATAGCGGAAAAACTGCCATTATCGATGCGATCAGATTCGCATTGCTGACTAGGGATCATGAAACTGTCCGTCTGCAGCCTGAGGATTTTCACGTCGCCTCAGATGGTAGTGTTGCTAAGAGTATTTATATCCACTGCACACTGACAGACCTTGATGATTCTGAAAAAGGTGCCTTTCTAGAGTACCTTTCTTATGAAGACGATGTCGTTAAGCTCCATATCCATTGGGAGGCAACAAGAGTTAGTGAAGGGCCAGGCCACCGTCGTTGGCTCGATATACATGTAAAATGTGGCAAGGAAGGCGCAGGGCCAGCCTTGGAGCCAGCTGCGCGTGAAATGCTTGCAGCTACCTATTTAAAGCCGCTTAGAGATGCAGAACGCGAGATGTCATCAGGACGTAACTCTCGTTTATCACAAGTGCTTGCAAATCTTGAAAGTATAAAGCAAGGCAGCGCATTTTCTCTAGACGGACTTGATGAAATTAATCATGACATTATTAAAAAGCTCAGCCTACTTGGCTTTGCGGATTTTTTTGCTCACCATGTAAAAAGCCACCCAGGCATTTCATCAGCACAGGATGACATAAACAATAAATACCTTAAACATCTTGCTGTAGAAGCTGAAAATATTGCAGGCGATATTCAATTTGTGTCTCCTCTTTCAGATGATTTTCGCTTGCGTCAGTTGCTTGAACGCCTTGAATTATCAGGGGCATCCTGCAATGGGAAACTTGGTCTTGGCTCCAGCAATCTCCTATTTGTGGGGTGTGAACTTTTATTACTTGGACGCGACGAAGGTTTCCCCATACTTTTGATTGAAGAGCCAGAAGCCCACCTACACCCCCAACGGCAATTGCGCTTAATGGAATTCTTAAATAAGGCATCTGGCGAGGTCGAGTCCGGAAAATCTGTTCAAGTTATAATGACGACCCATAGTCCGAATTTGGCCTCTCGACTACCGCTGACCAGCTTGGTAATGCTGGCCGACCACTACGCATTCTCTTTGGCCCAGCCATATACGCAGTTAACTGAGGGAGATTACGGCTTTTTGCAGCGCTTTTTAGATGTAACAAAAGCGAATTTATTTTTTGCGCATGGTGTTATTATTGTTGAAGGAATTGCAGAAGCGATTCTTTTACCTACGCTTGCCAAGCTCATGGGAAGAGACCTTACCGCACATGGCGTTTCAATTGTTAATGTTGGAAGTACTGGTGTAAGTCGGTTTAGTAAAATTTTTCAACGCAAAAATGAAAAAGAAACTATTATTCCCATTCCAATAGCGAATATTACAGATCGAGATATTATTCCAGAGTGCGCCCCGCTATTACTTGGTATAATTGATGATGAAAATGATCCCAAATTGACTGATAAAACCAAAAGGAAGTGGCGTCGGGCAAGTGATTTTACTGATGAGGACTTTCAAGATTTTTTGAGCAAAAAGCACCTGAATGATGGGCAAAATGTAAAAACATTTGTCTCAGACAAATGGACTTTAGAATATGATTTAGCATTTTATGGACTATACAAAGAAATGCACCAAGCCATTCAATTGGCAAAGAATGATGATGCGATACAGGGAAAGAAAAAAAATATTTCTGAGGTGCGCAAAGAGTCTATAGCGTCGTTGCCAACTACAGGGGCTAAAAATGAGATCATGACAGCAATTTACTCCCCCCTTTATAAAAAGAATGCCTCAAAATCAATCACAGCCCAATATCTATGCGGCTTGCTTGAGGAAAAGGTTGATAAAGAAAACCTAACCTCTGAGGAATTTGCTAAACTATTGCCCCCCTACATCGTTCAAGCCATAGACCATGCCACAGGGAAATCGGGCAAAGATATTCATGAATAGAAACGCCAACTTGATCCCAGAGATCACAGATGCGGATATTCACTGGATCGCAGACCAATTGCGGCTCACTCTTGATGATGAGCGCACCACTTTTTTGAAATGCCGAACAAGCATTGATGTTGCTGCGTGTCCGGGGAGCGGCAAGACAACCCTTGTAGTAGCGAAACTAGCAATTTTAGCAAAAAAATGGCCCTATCGCACCAAGGGAATCTGCGTACTATCGCATACTAACGTAGCACGGGATGAAATAGAGGCTAGACTTGTTGGCATTCTTGGGAACTCTTTGTTTGGCTATCCCCATTTCATTGGGACAATCCATGCTTTTGCCAATCGGTTTTTAGCTATACCATATCTGCGTTCTCAAGGTTGCACGGAGATCACTGTTGATGATGCCCTGACTCACGAATATCGCAAACGTGCCTTAGGTCACTCTTTTCATGGCCTTGAGAGCTTTTTGAAACAAAAATTTTGTTCTTTCGAAGGATTGCGCCTTAAAGATTCGGACTGTGGTTTTTGTATAAAAGGAAAAAATTTTCCAGCTGGAAGCCATACTACGTCATATAAATCTGCACAGAGAGCTGTGAATGCTTCGGCTCAAAAGGGATATTTTTGCTTTGATGAAATGTTTATATGGGCAAAGGCTTTGTTGTCCCAATATCCTTTAATCTGCAATGGCATTGCCGAAAGATTCCCCTTTGTTATTATTGACGAAGTTCAGGATACAAATAAGCAACAAGGCATTTTGTTGAGGAAAATATTTCAACAGTCATCCATGCCCATTATGCAACGCGTGGGAGATGCTAACCAAGCAATTTATAACTATGCAGGTGATATTGAAGATACGGAACTTGCTTTTCCACAATCGGGATACCACACCATTGCGAAAAGTTTTCGGTTTGGTCAAAAAATAGCAGATCTAGCTGCTCCGGTAGCTGCAACCCCGATACTTCCCACTTTTGTGGGCGCTGGGCCTCAAAGACAAGATTGTATTACGGAAGGAAAACACACTGTGTTCATTTTTCCCCAAGCGGATACTTCAAACGTCTTACAAGCCTTTGGTGAACTCGTACTTGATACTTTTGAAGATGATCTTCTACAGTCGAAGCACCGCGTGGCAGCCGTTGGCGGCGTTCATAGGCGCAACGATGACGCCGTGCCCCCCGAACATTTCCCCAAATCGGTGTGTGATTACTGGGATGGGTACTCCCCTGACAATTCGCTCAGAAAAGAGCATCCGACATCTTTACTGCAATATTTTTTTTCAGGGCAGCAAATATTGCATGTCAGTGATTGTCTTGCCCCTGCCGTAAATAAAATTGCCACAGGTATCCTCCGCTTGGCAAAACTATCGGGAAATTCAATTGGCTCCAGCAGTAATGCACACAGACTCCTTGTTTCTCTCCTAAGCGAGTCTCAAGATGGGAAGCAGTATATCCAACGGTATCAGGGCCTTCTCGATGATATTTTGTTACGTCACGCTGATATTCATGAAGAGGCATGGAATTGTTTAAAAAAAGAACTCGGTGAAATATTTAACCATATCTTCCCGGCGCAACTTGACTTTGCAGCAAGTAGCGCCTTTTTAAAGTGGCAACCAAGTACACCTATTCAGATTAACGATCAGCAAGAACGCACGAAATTAAATATATATGTGGCTAAAAAAAATGGGCGCGAAGTTGATATCCATCTAGATTCTATCCATGGCGTTAAAGGGCAAACTCATTTGGCAACCCTTGTAGTCGATACATTTAATCGAACCCATTTTTTCAAGCAAATTCTAAATCCATTAATAGGAAAAACAATTAACTCAACGGATGCTACCCGCTTACGTCTAGCCTATGTTGCCATGACGCGTCCAACGCATCTTCTTTGCCTTGCTATTCCTGACTCTTCTTTGGGGGCTAAGAATAATGCCGATAAAAATATGCTCCTATTAGAAAAGATGGGGTGGACGATACAAAAATTATAGCATCTAATCATTTATTACATTCGCATCGCGCACCCCCTTACGCTCCATCAGGGTAAGTATCTTATTATTTATCTTTACTCTCGTTTCTAGTTGTTTATTTGATAGCTCTCTTTTTCTCATTGTATCTTGTAAAAATCCATACTCCCACTTGCTTATTGCGTTCATAGACATGAAAAATGCAATTGCGCCTGCGTTTAAGCTTTTTGTATTATCTTTTCTGATCTTCTTGATCGCTGTGAAAATTAAATCTGAACGAAAGCCAAGAAACCTTTTAACACAACGATTTCCAACATCAGCGACATTGCCGGTGACATTGTTTTTTATGGTGCAGACTTCAATGATAGGGAAATGACCACACAAACAGGTCTCTGGCTCATCAACTTCCATAATATCGATTAATTTCCACTCCTTTCTTGCTGTTTCCCAATCAGAAGCACTACTTAATGCCAAAATATTTTCTTGCAGCAGTTTAAAATTATAGCCCTCTCCCATAATCTTCCCCGCTTTGGACTGATTAAAGTGTCCTGTCGCCCCCGAAGGGCCCTTGCCATACCTTTATAGTTTCTGTTGAGTTCCTAGCACATATGGAGGATTCCACGTGGCCTATTTTACGTATAGATGGGCAATAGTCCGACTTTTTTGTTCATATAAGAAGAATATTACGAATATCGGCCAAAGGATCTTTGCAAAGGTTTTCATGCCAGTCTTTTATGACTGAATGTTGGTACAATACTGGTTTTCTTCGGAGTAGCGCCTTAAGGAAGCGTGCTACCTGTTCTCGATGATACGGTATTTTCAAAGGTAAAGGTCGCGGCGAAGGGTGATCACCAGGGAAACGTTCATGATATGGAATTTTGTAACTCAAAACTGGCATCATGCGCTCTAGGCCATCGAGGATCTTTGAGGTTTCTGAATCCGACAAACTTGCCCCATATCCATCCACCTGGGAACAAAGCACTGACAAAAGCTCTATTGCCTCCTCGGATTTAATATTTTTGAAACAATCCGCCACCATATCGACGAATTCTTCTGGAAGAGGCACAACAGATGAAAAACAATATTTCCAGTATAAAACGGCATTGCCAGTTTCTTTTCGCATCGGCCCTGTAAAAAGTCTCGTTCTCAATTCGTCTGCGACTGCATGGCTATTCGCAGGGTTTAACTCTAATAGTAATATGTCAAGAATAGCTGGGGAGTATTCATATTTTGCATTATGCTCTTTCAGCAATTCAAGCCAAGCGTGCAAACGCTCTCGCATTATATTAGAACGGAGTAACCCCTTCTGCCCCCAACTTTGGAGCAATACTTTTATATAGGAGAGAGCTTGGTCGGCATGACGACCGAATAAGGACTCCTCAGGTGCTTCGGGTATTTCTTCTGGATACAACTCATTGAGCAATAATCCTAGTTCATTATCTGACAACGGGAATCGTTTTGAAACCTCTAAGCATACACCAAGGGCATCATACCAATACTCCGAGTTTTGTTTTACCTGACGATTCACAGTAGAAAAAAGGCGCTCCCTATAGGTGTTGAAACATTGTGCTTGATCTGTGTCTGGAAAAACTAAGGGGGCAACAAGCTGTTGGTACCCCACTATTTCAGGTGCAATCCCGGTATAACTGAGCCATAGATGCTGTGAAATCAGATGAAGTGAGCGTTGTGTAAGAAAATTTGATTCTTGCATCCACACCAACACTGACCAATATGGGCTCAAGAATGAAATTTTACGATCTCTAGCTTCATTGCGAATATTAGCCCAGCGGAACTTTTCAAACTCGTCTGCAATTTCCTTGGATACGGCATTTGCGGGTGGAATACTTGGTGTTGCGGGCAGTTTGCTTAACCATGATTCTTCCCTCTGAATATCTTGAAGAAAAGTAAGGGCTATAGCGTCCCAATCTGCGTCTTCGCGCCTAAGATCTCTGCCTGAAAAAATTTCAGGCCAGTTGATGGGAGAGTAAATCTTTAACTCTAGAAGGAGCTTTGTATTTGTAGGAACAAGCGGTAACGACAAAAGAGAGTCCAGTTTCTTTTTCAAATTAACCGTAGAGGTCGCTTTGACAGCGATAACTAAAGTCTCAAGAAAAACATCAACAGTGTCTTTGGAAAATAAGGCTCCTTGGGTGTACCAGTTCTGTAGGGAAGACAGCGTTTTCTCTACCCTGTCCTGATCAAGCAGGGGACAAAGGCGGCCAACGTATTGGAGCAAAAAACGTAAATAGCGAGAATACCGCCACTGCTCTTTGGTATTAATCCTATAATCTTCATGAAATCTTGCTAAAAGCGGGAACGCCGTGTCAAAAGCTTTTTGTGCGCAGTCTTCAGTCATACTTGCCAGAGAATATCGAGTGAAGATGACCTGCTCTTTTGCAAATATATTTGAATCGAGCATTCTGTGAACGAGCTGAAAGATAAAGTGGTGGTGGAATCGGTAAAATCTGAAAAGCACAGTGACAGCATTTATCCACATGGAATTGCCCAACCGTCCTCCCCTCGACGGGTTGCCTATGCGAGAAGGGAGTCCCGTTTTTTCTAGTATCCCCATAAAAATATGCGGTTCATGAAAGCCGGTAGCGAGGCCGCTTTTGGCGGTCCTGTTTGGTGTCTCAACACCTGTGAAATAATCCAATTGGGGATCGCCCATTGTGCGTAGTGTGGCCAAAATACGTAACCGCTCCCCCAATCCGTTGAGTATTTGGAATGGGTGAAAAGCTAATCTGCGCAAAACAGGTGTGCGGGAGAGCATATCGTTGTCATCTTCATTTCCGCTTTCGGTATCATCGGGCTCGGATGGAAGAACTATGGGTTTATCAGCGGCAATATATTGATTGACTACTTCCAGAAAACGTTCAGTCCATGCTTCGCAGGACAAAAGGTATGCCGATTCGCCATTGCTGCGCATTTCTGCGCGTATTTCAAACAACGAGTCTAAAAGAAGCCGTTGTGACTCAACAGTCTTTTCTAGTTCAGCAAGCAGGTTAGCTTTACGAGTTTTCCAGTACAGCTCCCCACGATCAACATTCCAGCTTGCGATCAATGACTCTGCATTTTTAGGGTTACATGATTCAAGACAGCATATAATATCATTATATATTGACCAATGTTCTGCTTCGACATTGGGTCGAATAACGAGGCTTTCATCTAATTTTTTACGAAAATACGAAACATTCTCATGAATTCCATGCCGTCGGAAGAAACGTTGAAAAATGCACGCCGCGTTTTGAAGTGTAGCGGTGAATTCTGCTACATCGACTTGGATGGAATCGGGTAAGCAAGCTAGTCGATCTTTGAGATCATCAGAATACTGAATATCCCAAACGTCATTTAGCAGCTGGAGCAAGGCATCTAGCCCATTATGCTCCAACATTTCAAAAAGAGGTATGCAAAATGTGTCGTAAGCCCAGAGGTATTCATAGGAAATGATCCACTTAGCAACAGGATCTGACGCATAGTAGCCGTTTAGTAGCAATTGAGGCCAGTTAGGGATGGCATGCAGATCAAAATATTGTACGGCATTATTCACTATCTCCAGTGGGGGGAATACCCAGCCTGGGTACGACTCACGTTTTCTCCGCAAAACAGATGAGGCCTCGCAATACTCCACAATCGAATTCAATCTACCTGGGTGTGATTTCGGTAGCAGAGTATTTTTGTAAGACCAAAGGGGTTCTTCTGGGTACTCCACCTTGAGGTGGGAAAAAAAAGCATGCAGAGCCGTTTGACGTTCGTCATGTGAGCTGCACCGAATAACTCCAGCTAAATGTGCAATGTTGACGGCTACAATATTATGTGCATCAAAATATGCTTGCTCCTCAATTGTGGGTTTTCCAAAGCCTATAAAATATAGTTTGGGTTGATTACCTTCTAGCTCCTTCTCCACCCATGTAACCCATGACTTAAAGTTGGGATCGGTGCCAGAAAAACCTATTAAACAGAAAGTTTCATTGACCAAGGAGTGCTGCACCTCCTGGACAAACAAGCCATTGTTATTTTTATAGTTTTCATAGTCATCTTTTGCCAGCAGGTAGGGTCGCACACTAGGTAAGATACCGGGCAGAGGAAAGCTGCCATGTAGCTTGATTATTCGTCGGGTTCCAGCAGGCTTACTGTGCGGGAGATCTCTCCCTTGCCGGATTATATTGTACGGGCGTCGTATGATTGGAAATTCGCAACCCTGATCAGTCTCTTGCGTACGCTCAAATAAACAATCATAGTTCGTAGTAAAAATGTCGCTCCAATGCAGGGATAATAGTTTTTGATGGAGTAAGCCAGGTCTGAAATCTTCATATGAGCTGCTTTCATATATGAGTTCATCAAGCGGCTTTGCCCCAGGTGTTGCGTTAGCCAATTCTTTATATTTTTTAGCAGTGGCGAGTACGTCTTCGGGGTCAAAAATTTTCAGCTCTTTTGGGGGCGCTGGTACCTCTTGTAATTCCCATAAGGCTTTTTCAATTTTTTCACCCAGTTTTTCCCAAGAGACGTGTTCCGCAGACGGATCTAGTTTCTCGGCGTTAAAGCTGAATCCGGCACCTACCATAGCTGAGAGCAGCCCCCTACCCATTGTTGTTCGCAACGTCGACAAATAGGCCTTTAAATTTTCAGGAATAAGTGCTTCAGCCATATTCAACCCCTCTAAGCTAGACAGTGGAGCATATGCGCGTTGTATGTGAATAGATTAATAACTGATGCCAGCACTATCAGCTATCTGAAAATGTGCGAAAATCTCTTTTGCTATGCTTTTGGATATGAAAGCTTGCTTACGTTTGTGCCGCAAGTGGGAATTCTTATACACAAACTGACATTGCCGTATCCAAACAGAACCATCTGGAAATGTTCGTATAATTTCTCCAATCCTCTCCTAAAATATTCCCCCGTATGCTACTGTTTCTCGGATTTCGAGGACAGGACAGAGGAAGTGTACCCTCCCCCTTTGTTGGGGGGCGGCTCCATTCCTGTCCTGCCCTGCGGGGCTGCTTATTCGCGGTTCCGCTCAACGC
>CAZUUR010000061.1:0-424 GCA_964622815.1 uncultured Oscillospiraceae bacterium
TTCCATCGAGGTCGCGCACATCGCCGGCCTGCTGGCCGCCGAGCTCGGGCTCAATGCCCAGTTCATCGGTCAGGCCAAGCGCGCCGGACTGCTGCATGACATCGGCAAGGCCGTCACCCACGAGGTCGAGGGCAGCCATGTCAACATCGGCGTCGATCTGGCCAAGAAGTATCACGAAAAGGACGAGATCGTCCACGCCATTCAGGCCCACCACGGCGACGTGGAGGCCGAGACCATCGTTGCCTGCCTCGTTCAGGCGGCCGACGCCATATCCGCGGCTCGTCCAGGAGCAAGACGCGAAACATTGGAGAATTACATAAAGCGGCTTGATAAGCTTGAGGAGATTGCTAATTCGTTTGAGGGCGTGGAGCGTTCCTACGCTATACAGGCCGGTCGAGAGATACGAATCATTGTTAAACCAGAA
>CAZUUR010000061.1:502-9261 GCA_964622815.1 uncultured Oscillospiraceae bacterium
TAGTCAAGCGTATAGAAACCGAGCTTGAATATCCAGGGCAAATAAAGGTAAACGTTATACGCGAAATACGCGCTGTTGAATTTGCAAAGTAAAGCTAAAGGGGCGCTTAAAGCGCCTCTTTAATTTGGAGCAAATAATGAAGTTAAGACCTGTTGCAGACGCCCATTGTGATTTTTTATATCACAATATATATTCCGGATATGAAAT
The DNA here is from genome assembly GCA_964622815.1 of uncultured Oscillospiraceae bacterium. GTDB lineage: Bacteria > Bacillota > Clostridia > Christensenellales > CAG-138 > CAZUUR01. The sequence continues at coordinate 710 of CAZUUR010000061.1, forward strand.
CAATGCGCCATGTGGCAAGCAGGCTGTATCGTTGCCTCAATTAAAGGCCGGTGGAGCGGCGCTTGTCACATTTGCCGCGTGGATAGACCCTGATGCTGATGTAGCTGCGAGTGAGCAATGCAGGCGGCTGTTGGTAGCGTATGACTCGATGATGGCTGCAACTCCCGATTTTGTGCGCTTTGATAAGAATTTTACGCCCGAAAGCGGTAAGATAGCCACGGTTCTCACAATAGAAGGCGGTGAAGCAATCGACGGATCGCTTTATAAGCTGCATGAATACTATGTGCGCGGAGTCCGCGCAATGACTTTGACGTGGAACGCTTCAAACGAGCTTGCTTCTCCCGCAATGAGCAGGCTCAACAGAGGGCTTACAAGGCTTGGCATAAAGGTTGTGAAGCACATGGAAGAAATTGGAATGGCCATAGACCTTGCGCATTTAAGCGACGCCGGAATAAAAGACGTATTAAAGCTTACAGATGCGCCTGTCGTATCTTCTCACACCAATGCCCGAGCGGTTTGCAAGCATAAACGTTCACTTAGCGACGAGCTGATAAAGGAAATAGCTAAACGCGGCGGGGTTGTATGTGTGAATTATTATCCTGCGCAGCTTTGCTCATTTGGCGTAGCGTCGATAGCAGATATTGTAAAGCATATAATGCACATGGTAAAAGTCGGCGGCGTAGAGGCGGTGGCGCTAGGCTCGGATTTTGACGGAATGACGAGCTATCCGCGCGATATTAAGAATTGGGCGGACGTTCCTAAGCTGCTTGAGGCATTACATTGCGCAGGCCTTTGTGATGAAGAAATAGATATGATAGCATACAATAATCTAAGCCGATTTTGGAAAAGGTTTGTGTAAAAGCGCTCAATTCAATACAAGCATACAAGCGTTTGCTTGCAACGGTCAAAGTGCAGCTTGACGATAGTTACGCACTGGACTACAATTAAAGTAAACTAATTGGGAAATTTTTATCTTGCAAATAATTTTAAAAATGTCAACAAGCGGCATGACTAAGCAAATTTGTCATCTGCTAAAGCTCTTGGCAAAGACGCTTGTACCGTGCAATCCTCACCCATGTGTGAAAGCAGAAACAGTGTTTTTGCGCCAGTTTTTTAACATGATTACGATGTTACTCAGAGGCATGGACGAAACGAAACATTTTCTTTAAAACCGTCAAATTTCTATATCCGCTGTTCTGTTATATTTCACGGCATGAACGGCTTTGAAAGCTAGGGTAAAAGATGACAAAACGTAGGAACATGATAATAATATTGCTGTGTGGGCTTTTATGTGCCGCATGTCTTGTTCCTTGTACGGCGCTTGCCACAGAAAAAACGCAGACGATACGGGTTGGTTTCTTTGCTTTTGACGGGTATCACATGCAGGACGAAAGCGGCAACCGATCCGGTTATGGCTATGATATTCTGCAGCATATTTCAGGCTATGCCGGATTAAAAAACGAGTATGTTGGCTATGACAAGAACTGGAACGATATGCAGAATATGCTTGAACGCGGCGAGATAGACCTTCTCACAAGCGCTCAAATGACTCAAGAACGACTTGAACGCTTTGATTTTTCAAACAGCAGTATTGGTGTATCCTCGGCTATTCTAACCACTAAAGCAGGAAATATGACCTATATGGCGGCGGATTACGATAGTTGGGACGGGATACGCGTCGGAATGATAAAGGGCAACAGTCGAAACGAATGTTTCGCTGAGTTTGCCAATGAGCATGGCTTTAGTTATAACGCCGTCTTTTATGAAGACACGGCGCAAATGGTATCGGATCTGAAGGTGGGACGCGCCATTGACGCTGTATTGACCAGTAATTTACGAAAGACCAATAATGAATGGGTGCTGGCGCAGTTTGACGCGTCACCATTTTATGTAATAGTAAAAAAGGGCAATTCAGAGCTTCTTGATAAGATCAATTATGCCATTGAACAAATGGATAATTATGAACCGGGTCTTCGCACTCAACTTATGAATACTTATTATGCGGCTGACAGCGGTAACGATATTGCATATAACATTGATGAGCGCGCATTTATTGCGGAAAATGCTAATTCTGAGTTCACGGCGGTTATAAATCCAGACAGAGCTCCCTACTCATATCTCAATAACGGCGAATATGCCGGCATATTCTACGATGTGGCGAAAGAGATAATCAAGCGAAGCGGGTTAAATATCCGTTTCATTGTGGCGGAGGATCGTGCGGACTATTGGAGAATAATAAATACCGACATGCCAGCCATTCGTTTCGATGCGGATTATAGCTATAATCAGGCGGAACAAACAGGATATTGGCTGACTTTGCCTTATTTGGAGGTGCCTGTAACGCGGCTGTTTCTTAGCGATACCACCTCGTTTCGCAGTGCTGCTATTGTGGAAGAAAGCGATGTGTCAAGAAATTATTCGCAGACACTACAGGCACAAGGAATTTCGATCACAAATTATGATTCTGTAGCCTCCGTGGTGAACGCAGTTTTAACGAATAAACAGGATATGGCGGTGCTTCCGGCAAATACGGCGGCTTTAGCCGTGCGCAACGATGAAACAAACCGGCTCGTGTGCGAGGAGCTGTACGGATACCACACCGCTTATTGCGTTGCGGTGAGCTCCACGCAAAACGCCATTGTGTACTCTATTTTAAAAAAAGCGGCTGCGAGCATCAGTACCCCCTACACCGACTCAATTTTACAGAGCTATGCAGATGATTTGGAAAAATCGTTTTCCTTTATCGGCTATATGTATGATTATCCACTGCATGTTGTGCTTACAATTGTGGCTGTGCTCGGTATCGCCTTGCTGATCTTGGTGCTTGCCTTTACGGCTAAGCGAAGAAAAGGAGAGCTTGTCCACATGGAGCAAATTCAACGTCGAAATGAGCTTCTAAGCGATGCGCTTGCTACAGCGGAAAAAGCAGATGCAGCCAAAAGTCAATTTCTTTCTCGTGTTTCTCATGAGATGCGCACGCCGCTAAACGCCATTACCGGTTTTATTGAGCTATCAAAGGGCGCGGACGCCAAAACTGTGGCCATCAACCTCACTAACGCCGACGTTGCGGCAAAGCAGCTTCTTTCAGTCATCAACGATGTACTCGATATGTCCTCTATAGACGCGGGCAAGCTACGGATTGCGCGATCACCGTTTGACTTTAAGCGGCTTGTTTCCTCTATCGCAAATATTATCGGGCTGCAATGCCAACAAAAAAATATTTCCTTCAAAACACACATTATCACAGCCACGGACGACTGGCTTATTGGTGACGAGCTTCGCACAAATCAGATTTTGATGAATCTGTTAAGCAATGCGGTAAAATTCACCGAGCACGGAGGCGTTGAGCTTACTATAAGTCAAACCGATATGGAAAATAACAAGGCTGTTGTTCGTTTCACCGTGTCCGATAGCGGGTGCGGCATGAGCACGGAGATGAAGGAGCGTCTCTTTAAGCCGTTTGAACAGGAAAGCGCTGCTACTACGCGTAAGTACGGGGGAAGTGGACTGGGACTGTCAATCGTGAAGAATCTCGTGTTAATGATGGGAGGCAGCATCAGAGTGGAAAGCGAGCAGGGACGCGGCTCAACATTTACCGTAGATGTTCCGTATGAAAAGAATGAAACGGTAACAAAGCTTCCCATAATTGAAAATGCTGAGCATTTGCGCATACTGGCTATAGATGACGAAGCTGCTGAACGTGAATACATTGGCCTTGTGCTCGACCGTATCGGTGTGCGATATACTTGTGTGGGAGATGGCGAAGCAGCGCTTAGCGAGCTATCCATGGGCGAAAAAACACAAGATGCTTACAATGTGTGCATTATTGACTGGCGAATGCCCAAACAAGACGGCGCACAGATTGCACAAATAATTAGACAAAAGTATGGAAAAGACGTGATAGTGATCGTCGTTTCCGCTTATGATTATCAGCAGGTCGGAGAGAGCGCAAAGCGTGCGGGCGCAGATTTGTTTCTTTCAAAGCCCTTGTTTGAGTCTTCGCTTTTTGACCTGTTGATGAACTTGACAGGTGGTAAGCTGAAAAAGAATGAAACACTAGCGCCCATTGCATGGAATTTTGCAGGAAAGCGCGTTATGCTTGTCGAGGACAACGAGCTAAACCGTATCATTGCGGAGAGCTTTCTTGGAAAAATCGGCATCATCTGCGAAACCGCAGTCAACGGACAGCTTGCGCTTGACAAATTCCTTGCGTCCAAGCCGGGCTATTATGACGCCATTCTTATGGATATTCAAATGCCAATAATTGATGGCTTTGAAGCCACAAAGGCAATTCGTGAGTCCTCCCACCCCATGGCTAAAACGATTCAGATAATTGCACAGACCGCCGACGCTTTTAACGAGGACATCACCAAGGCGCTCTCATTAGGAATGAACGCGCATATAGCTAAACCAATCAACCTGGATATACTGGCAAAAACGTTGGCAAAGGCGTTTTCGGCGCAGGACTAATATGAACATATTTAATAACCAAAGGCGTTTTTAACGATATTTTTGTTGTTATTCTTTACCTCTGAGGATATAATCATATAGTGAAAGGGGATAAGCATGGCACAGGATATATTAAGATTTTTAGATGAAGACGGAAAAGTTAAGCAATGGCCCGCTAAGCAGGCTATGAAGATTTGCGTATGTGAATACTTGGCGAGCAAGTTTGAAATTGACGTTGAATATACCGAGCATGATGTTAATGCAATATTGGCCTCATGGCATACATTCAACGATTACTTTATACTAAGACGCTCACTGGTCGAATTAGGGTTTTTGTGTCGCTTGCGTGACGGCAGCAAATACTGGAAGAACAAAGAGTGCAATGTTGATACGATAGAGTAGTAGTGTGTTCATTATAATAGGCTTGGGTAATATTGGAAAAGAATATGAACGAACGCGTCATAACGTAGGGTTTATGACGCTTGATTTGATTGCTAAAAAATACGGTATTGATGTTACAAGGCATCACCATCATTCATATTTTGGCGAGGGGCGTGCTCAAACCACAAAAATTGTGCTCGCAAAACCAGATACCTTTATGAATAATTCCGGCTTTGCCGCTCGCGATCTCATCAATTGGTATAAGTGTGAGCACGACGAGCTTTTAGTCATATATGATGATATTGATTTACCGTTGGGTTCTATACGCATAAGGGAGGGCGGAAGCGCAGGCACACATAACGGAATGCGCAGCATTATCTATCAGCTAGGCTTTGATGATTTCCCAAGAATAAGGGTGGGGACAGGAGCGCCAGATGGACGTGGCGAGCGATTGATTTCACATGTGCTTTCCGAGCCAACTAAAGAGGAGACGGAGATTCTTATAGGCGCTATGCAAAAGGCCTGCGACGCGGCCGGCTTAATTGTAGATAAGCAAATCCTGCATGCGCAGGAGCTTTATAACACAAAAAAGCCTAAGAAGGCGCAAGCTGCTAATAGCACTGAAAAAAGCGGAGAAAAAGAAAATGATTGATCCCCTAATATCAATATTAGGAACAAATGAAGAATATCTTCGTCTTGAAAGCTGCATCTGTGAGGGGAAAGGCGTTGCGGCTGTTTTTGGCTTAGGCGAAAATCAAAAAGCACATTTTGCTGCCACGCTCTGTGTGAGAACAAAAAAAACTATACTTATTGTATCGTCAAACGAAAACAGTGCGGCACGTTTTGCGGCTGATATAAGCGAATATACTGAGTCGTCAAGCCATTTCCCAATAAATGATATGCCGCTAAATTCATTTGGCTTTGTGGCGTCTCCAGCTATATCCACGCTGCGCCTAAACGTGATTGAAAAGCTGCTAAACGGCCAACCACAAGTTGTTTGCATGTCAATAGGCGCGCTTTTAAAGCGAATTACTCCGCCTGAGATAATACGAAATGCATATCTTAATTTTAGAACTACTCAGCGTATAGACCTTAAGGCAATAGCACAACAGCTTGTTAATATGGGCTATGAGCGTGTGGAGATATGTGAGGGTCGCGGACAATTCTGTATTCGCGGCGGATATTTGGATATTTATCCGCCGACGCGCGAGCACCCCGTCAGAATAGAGCTTTTCGACGATGAGATAGACACAATGCGCGAATATGACGCGCAGACTCAACGTTCATTAAATAACATAGACGCCATAACCGTTTCGCCGTTTAGCGAGATGGTTTTAAATGATGCTTCAAGAAAACGCGCGATAAACGCTATGAAAAAGCGAAAGAATTTATCGGAGAGCGTTGAACTTCTTGAAACGGGCGGCATTTCATCATCGCTGCTCACACTTTTGCCATTTATTTTTGACGAAGCATATTTATCAGACTATTTACCTGAAAGTTCGATTATATTGCTAGATGAGCCATTGCGCCTTGAAGAAAGCGCTAAAATTGCACATACCGAGCTTTTGGATACAGTGTCCTCGCTTATGCTTACGGGTGCGGCGGAAAAAGAACAGACGGATTTGATGTGCACGCCAAACGCGATGATAAAACGGCTTGATACAGGCTATACAGCAATGCTTTCCACGCTGCCTCGCTCATTTAGCCAGCTTTCACCAAAGTGTATTGTCAAATTTGAATCGCGAATGCTGCCTCAATATACCGGTATGGAACAAACCCTTATCACCGATATTATCGCATGGCGAAAGAGCGCGACAACGGTTTTAATTTATGCCGGCAAGCATGCGCGGCGAATATCCGATATGCTTATGGATTCGGGAGTGGTAGCACCCGTTGTGAGCGAGCTTGATAGAGAGCTTATACGCGGAGAGTTGCTCATATTCGATAAATCGCTTGCCAGAGGCTTTGAATATCCTGAAATCCATTTTGCGGTAATTACCGAGAATGAGCTATTCGGCATATCCGCCAATAAGCGGCATGCTCCACAAAAACGCAAGGCACAGTTGGCTTTCAGTGAGCTGCAAATAGGTGATCTCGTGGTGCATGAGCTGCATGGCATAGGCAGGTTCGTAGGTGTTGAAAGCCTAACAGCAGCAGGAGTTACGCGAGATTATCTTCAACTTGTTTATGCCGGCAGCGATAAGCTCTATATCCCTACTGATCAACTTGATAGGGTGCAAAAATATATTGGCGGCGGGGAAGAAAAAGCCAAACTTTCTTCGCTTGGAACAGGCGACTGGCAGAGGACGGTAAGCAGGACGCGTGAGAGCGTGAAAAAGCTTGCTTTTGACCTTGTTCAGCTTTATAGTGAGCGCACGCGGCAATCGGGTTATATGTTTTCGCCTGATACTCCGTGGCAGCATAAGCTGGAAGATAATTTTGCTTATGAGGAAACGCCGGATCAGTTGACCTGCTTAGATGAGATAAAGCGGGATATGGAAAGCAGCAAGGTAATGGATCGTCTGCTATGCGGCGATGTTGGATACGGTAAAACAGAGGTTGCGCTTAGAGTGGCATTTAAAGCAGTGATGGACGGCAAGCAAGTCGCATTCCTTGTGCCCACGACCATATTGGCGCAGCAGCACTATAACACATTTGTTTCCCGATTTTCAGGCTTCCCTGTGCAGGTTGCGATGCTATCGCGCTTCAATACTCCACAACAGGAGAAGAAAGCGCTTGAAGGGCTAAAAAACGGAAGCGTGGACGTTGTTGTAGGCACTCATAAACTGCTTGGCAAAAGCGTTAAGTTTAAGGACTTGGGGTTACTGATAATTGATGAGGAGCAACGTTTTGGGGTTGGGCATAAGGAACAGATTAAGGATCTAAAGCGCGCGGTGGACGTGTTAATGCTTTCCGCTACGCCAATTCCAAGAACACTGCACATGTCAATGACGGGGATAAGAGATATGTCCGTCATTGAAACGCCGCCTGAACAGCGGTATCCTGTTCAAACATACGTTATGGAATATAACGACAGCATTATCCGTGAGGCTATCTTAAAGGAGCTTGGTCGGAAGGGGCAGGTTTATTTTGTATATAACAGAGTTAGGACTATGGATCGCTTCGCCCAATATCTGCGCGAATTAGTGCCTGATGCCAGAGTAACCTTTGCACACGGCCAGATGAGCGAGCGCACGCTAGAGAAAACAATGCTCGACTTTATGGAATATCAATATGACGTTTTACTTTGCAGCACGATTATTGAAAACGGACTAGATATGCAAAATGTAAATACGATAATTGTTTATGATGCCGATTGTATGGGGCTATCACAGCTATATCAGTTGCGCGGACGCGTAGGACGAGGCGCGAGGCTTGGATATGCGTACCTTACGTTTAAGCGTGATAAGATAATAAATGAGGATTCCGAAAAGCGATTAGCCGCTATGAAAGAGTTTACCCAATTTGGAGCGGGCTTTAAAATAGCAATGCGTGATCTTGAGATAAGAGGCGCCGGCAATCTGCTTGGCCCAGAGCAGTCGGGTCACATGATGGCTGTTGGATATGATCTTTACTGCAAAATTGTGGACGGAGCTATTAAGGAGGCGCGTGGCGAGGCGCAGGAGGTTAAGGTTGATACAACAATAGACGTGCCTATTCCCGCTGGCATACCGCACAAGTATATTCCACGTGAGTCAGATAGACTTTCAATGTATAAACGA
>CAZUUR010000062.1:0-1974 GCA_964622815.1 uncultured Oscillospiraceae bacterium
GCGCCCTCGCAAGCAGACCGGACATATATGAAAGCAGCGGCGCAAGCTTTTCTTCGAGCATGCCCTGCGCGGCCTCGCGACCCTGACGCGAATTTTCTCTTGCCATGAGTATCACTCGGTCGGATATGGGCTTCATCTCCTCGAGCGTTGTTGCTATTGCGTTCGCCGCAGTTTCACTAAGCCCGTATGTATTTTTTAGCTGGCCAAGCTGATTTTCTATCTTGTCAAAACCATAGACTATAACGGAAATGCCCGCCTCCACGCCGTTAAGATCGGTGAGCGTGGTTATGCGGTATAGCTGACACTCTATTGAATCGAAGGTGTTTGCCATTTGCCAGGCAAGCTCATTTTCGTCATACGGACCTGTTTTAAAACCGGTCATTCTGTCGTTGCTTTGGCTAAAGCGCGTAATGTATATAACGCAGCTCCCCAAGAACAAAAGAAGTACCAGCGCGAATACGAGCGCCAGCTTAGCGCGCACCTTGAGATTTCTCAGCATGATTTCGCTCCTTATAGTTGTAAAAATACATAATTAAATACCTAATGTGAACTAAATGTTGCCAACTACTATTTAGTATATCAATTTAACAGTATTTGTCAACCGACCAGAACGGATAAATCGCGCGTCATTCAAGCGGTTTTAGTAGGCCTGAGCCTACCGGTGTGGTTATCGTGACCGCACTGTCACCCACAAGAGCGCCATTTTTATCATAAAACGTAACCGTAACGCGACACTGACCCTTTTCCCTGAACACAAGCTCAAGCACGCCGGTTTCAGTAAAGCTCTCCGCCGATATATTCGCTATTTTGGGAGTATGGTTCTCCACCCGCGCCTGCGTCGCGTCGCCGCCGAGCACAATATTGTATTGCGAAACATCGCTCACATCGGGCAGCGGCTTAACGCTGCCGCACGCGCTCACGCCAAAGGGCAGCACCCTGAAACGCCAGCCGTTCGCGCCCCACGCGCCCGAGCGCATATTCTGATACCTTGTTGAAACGATGCAGCCCTCTGAAAGCTCAACTCGCATATCGCCCGCGAGCGTGAGCGGCGTATTAAGCTCAATTATAAAGCAGCAGCCCTCGATATAGCCGTAAAAGCTAAGCTCCTGCTGTGTCATGAGCCTGCACTCCACTTCCTTAAAGGAGCGCGAATGGAGCACAACATCACCGGATACTATGCGCATAACGCCATCGCCGCAAGCAAGATCCGCGCGTGCGAAATACAGCGCCAGCCTCGTTACCCCAAGCGGTATCTGCGCACCGTTGGCGGGCGCACAGGCGAAATACCCAAGCTCCTTTTCAAGATTCACAGGCTCTGCGCCCTCAAACTGCACCGTGGTGCCGTCCGGCATGGTTATAAGCGCACTTTGAGGCGTGGGCGATGGCGTGGGCGCTACTTCGTCGCCCGATACGCTCGCCGCCGCGCCTACTGGAACCGCTATGCCTGCGGATACGCCCGCCGCCGAGCGGCTTTCAAGCCTGCGCTTTGCTAATATGAAAACAATAGCCATGAGCACAAGGAATACAGGCACAAACATCATCGGAATATTGCGCTTGGGTTTTTCGGGTTTTTTGCGCTCGGAGCGCGGCGGTAAGGTTGGCATAGTTTATATCTCCTGATAGCATTGCGGTCGGGTCAAGACCCGACCCTACGGGGGGGTGCATTTCGGTCGGGTCAAGACCCGACCCTACGGGGGTGCTTCAAAAACGGCCGGGTATTGCCCCGGCCGCCGCTAATGATTTATTTGGTGGGGTCTTTTAATGTTTTCACATGCTCCATAACGGTTGAGAGCACGTTTTCAACATAGCTTTCATCGGTGAAATTACCAAAGCCCGCCTTATCAAGCACCTCAAGGTAGCCAACGTTAACGTCGTGATAGGCCAAAAGCTTCATATATTCATCGAGCGCCCTGTCCGGGTTCTCGCACGCCATATTGTATATGTCCAGCGAGCTTAAAGCGCTTGTTGCATAGC
>CAZUUR010000062.1:1984-3354 GCA_964622815.1 uncultured Oscillospiraceae bacterium
TGTAGTACATTGGAGAGGTGAAGGTGTGCGGCACGTCTATCCATGTTCTGTCATAAGTAAGGTCGTTGGGATACGACTTGCCGTATTCCTCGCAAAGCTCCTTATAGCGGGCGTTCATTTCATCGAGCGAGAGGTTATCGAGATAAAACTCCTGCTGAAGCTGATCGTACTTGCAGCCCTCCACTATGGAGCTTGAAAGGAAATAGATAAGCACGCGTCGCGCATAATCGGAGCAGCCGGGATATATATTGTCGTAGTATTGGCTAAAGAGCGCTTCAAGACCCTGCGAATGTATCTCGCACAGGTCGTAGCTGGAGGAATAGGTCACGTTGTCCGGCTCATTGGTGTAATAAGCATTGTTGTAATGGCCAAACTCATGAATCATGGTGCTTATATCGAACATATCACCCGAGGGCGCATTATAGATGAAGGGTGCGCCGTATGAGGAGAACGATGTGGTATAGCCCATGTTTTGAAGCTTTTTACCATTATCGGTTATATCCACAAGCTTGTGATCCACCATATAGCTATAGCTAAGTGCAAGCTCTGAATTGAGCGCTTCAACACAGTCGCCCACGAGCGCTACTACCTCATCGGCGCTCTTGGCGGTGCATGCATCGTTGCACTCATAATAGCTGTAGGCCATCTTGGTGTACTGGCCGGGCAGACTTTTTAAATATTTCTTTGCCACGGCGGCAAAGGCAAGCGCCGCGTCCGGATCGTAATCGCGGCCGTATATTTCCTTATAGCAAAATTCAACGTAATTATCATAGCCCTCCAGCTTGGCTATTTTATTGCGCACATCGCGCATCTTTATGAGCAGCTTGCCCTGCTTTTCGTTGGCGGTCTTATACACCTCCTGCAAGGCGCGCTCACGCTCAGCGCCGCTGAGCTTATCATAAACATCGTCCGTTGTCATCGTCTTGCCGTCAACCGTGCCGGACATTTCCTCGGCGGCGAGCTTGTCGTATTCCTTTTCAAGCTTGGTCTGCTCGTTATAAAGATCCTTGAGCTCCTTTTTCATCGGCTCGTAATCCTTATAATTTTCCGCGCGCGCATCGCCAAGATAGGCGGTGAACTCCTCGCCGTAAAGCTCGCTGTTGAGCGCGGCGGCAACGCTGGTGCGGAAAATATCGTTGGCCTCGATGTCTATCTCGAGCGATTTATCGCTGTCCTCACTGCGCGCGTCGTTTTTATAATCGAGGTTATACAGCGTTGAGGCGAGCGTGGCAACGGTGTCGGCCTGCTCACAGAGCTTATAGTTTTCCTCAAAGCTGGCTTTTATGGCTTCAAAATTGCCCTCGGTCTCAAGCAGCGCGCAAAAAGCTTCCACCTTCAGCCTGTATGCCTCAAGGTCAAATTCCGTATAC
>CAZUUR010000062.1:3364-9114 GCA_964622815.1 uncultured Oscillospiraceae bacterium
ATACTTCATATCGCCGAACATAACGTCAGCGTGATAGCCTGTATGATCGAGATACTGTTTGGGCTCGGGCGTTGGCTCAGGCGTTGGCTCAGCCACCGGCGCTTGAGTGGGCTCCGGCGCGGGCACGGCTGTGGCGACTGGCGCAGCGGTAGGCTCCGGCACGGCGGCGGGCGCTTGGCACGCAGCAAAGCACAGCATCACGAGGGCAATAAGCGCCGCAAGTATCGCTTTAAGCTTTATCGTTTTCATATAGACCTCCAAATTTTTCCAATATGGTGTTTAACTACTATAACACAGGCATAATCGCATTGCAAACATCGCCCCAAAGCGTGTATAATAATTTATATGTTTAGTTTAAACGAAAGACCCATTATCGAAGCACTTGGCGACGAGCTTAAAATCGTCCGCACGCCGGCGTTCAACTATGGAAGCGACGCAGTTGAGCTATCGCGTCTTTTTAAGGCGCACAGGGGCGCAGCAGCCGTTGACCTCTGCGCCGGCGGCGGCATACTTGCGCTTCTTTGTGCACAAAAAACGGGCGCGCGCTTCACCGCGGTGGAGCTTCAGCACGAGCTGTGCGAAGCGTTAAGCGCCTCCGCCGCGCTTAACGAATGGGTGCTTGGCTATCGCATAAATGTGATAAACGCCGATATACGCGCGCTTGAAGGCGTTCTTCCCGCCGTCTCGTTCGACGCGGCGGTGTGCAATCCGCCTTATTACGATAAGGCGGGCAGTCCTTCGGAGAACGCGATACGCGACGCTTCGCGCCGTCAGGAGGAATGCACTGTGCTGGACGTGGCGAATTGCGCCGCGCGGCTTTTAAAAAGCGGCGGCAACCTCTTTATCAGCTATCCTGCCTCGCGCATGGCGGAGGCGATATGCGCGCTTTGCGGCGCGGGGCTTGAGCCAAAGCACATAAGCTTTCTGCGCGGCACAGTTGAAAAGCCACCGTATCTCGTGCTCATACAGGCGAAAAAAGGCGCGCGCGTAGGCGCGACAATCTCTGAAAAAGTATTAAGCAAGCTTCCAAGCTAACAACTCTCACGAGAGGGATGCTTTCGCAAGCGAAAGCTACGGGTTTAAGTATGGAAAAAGACGCGGCATATCCAAAGCTTGAGGCGGCGCTATATCTCGTATCAACACCTATAGGTAATTTGGAGGATATAACGCTGCGTGCCATTCGCGTGTTAAAAAGCGCGGACGCGGTTTACTGCGAGGATACGCGCAACAGCGCACATCTTATGGAGCATATAGGCGCAAAGAAGCCGCTTATTAGCTGCCATGAGCACAATGAACGTCAGCGCGGCGCGCAAATTGCCGCGCGTGTGGCGGCGGGCGAGGCAATAGCCTATATAAGCGACGCCGGCATGCCCGGCATATCCGATCCGGGCGCTATTTTAGCCGAGGAGTGCATAAAGGCGGGTGTGAGTGTAACCGCAGTACCCGGCGCTAACGCGGCTCTCACCGCGCTCACGCTTTCCGGCATAGACGCTTCGCTTGCATGCTTCGTGGGCTTTTTGCCCCGCGAAAACGGTGAAAAGCGCAGGCGCGTGCAAAGCCTCAAGGGGCATTGCGGCGCACTTATAATATATGAAAGCCCGCTCCGCGCGGCAAAAACGCTTGCCTTTTTAGCCGAGGAGCTTGGCGAGCGTCGCGCCGCGCTCGCGCGTGAGCTAACCAAAAAATACGAAGAAATAAAGCGCGGCACGCTTTTATCCCTCGCAAGCGAGGCCGAGCATACACCGCCCAAGGGCGAGTGCGTTATTATAGTACAAGGCGCGCAAACGAGCGCCGCCGTCACGGAGACGGAAGCACGCGAGCTGCTTTCGCAGCTTATTTTGCAGGGCGTAAGCGCCAGAGATGCGGCAAAGCGGCTTTGTGAAGCAGGCTATTCAAAAAATGAGGCTTACAGGCTCACGCTTGAGCTAAAGGACAGGTGATATGCTTTGGATCACAGCTATGGCGCAGATCTCATAATCACGCCCGCGATAAACGGGCTTAGCGGCAGCATAAAAGCGCCGCCGAGCAAAAGCGTAACGCACAGGGCGTATATTCTCGCCGCGCTCGCCCAGGCTCAAAGCGTGATTAAATGCCCGAGCCGCTGCCTCGACGCCGAGCGCACGCGCGACTGCCTTGAAAGGCTTGGCGCGCGCTTTATTGAGGCTGACGGCGATATTTCGGTGCTGCCTATGCCGCGCACAGAAGGCAATGTGGTGCGCTTTTTCGGCACGAGCGAGCCTGTTAAGCTAAACTGCGGCGCTTCGGGGTCAACGCTGCGCTTTATATTGCCGCTGGTGTGCGCTTTGGGCGCGAGAGCCGATATAACCGGCGATGAGCGGCTTTTTGAGCGGCCCGCAGCCGGGCTTATCGACTCCTTGATGGATATGGGCGCACGCATAAGCTTTGATGGCAAGCGCCTTCTGTCCGTCATGCCCTCGCGCCTTACGCTGCCCGTAGCGCACATACGCGCGGACGTGAGCAGCCAGTATATTAGCGGGCTTTTGATGGCGATGCCTGTTGCCTTTAGGGAGCAGCGCACTCAAATAAAGCTCCACGGCCGGCGCGTGAGTGAGAATTACATAACGCTCACGCTCGACATGCTCGGTCAATACGGCGTCGCTGCCGAAAAGCTTAGCGATGGCTATGCGCTCCTTGCTCAAAGCGGCTATAACCGCACCGAGCCTTTTTATGTGGAGGGCGACTGGTCGAGCGCGGCAGTGCTGCTCGCGGCGGGGGCACTGTGCTCAAGCGGCGGCGTGACCGTGACGGGGCTGAACCTTCAATCCGCTCAGCCTGACATTGCTATTATGGATATACTTGAGCGCATGGGTGCACGCATAGAAAAAAGCGCTGCAACTGGCTCTGTTACGGCGAAAAGGCCTGCTCAGGGCAGGCTCAAGCCGGTGATGGATCTCTCCGTGCGCGATTTTCCCGATCTTGCAGCCGTTATCGTGCCGCTCATGGCGCGGGCGGACGGCGTGAGCCGCATAATAAACGCCGGAGGGCTAAGGCAAAAGGAGTGCGACAGGCTTGAAGCGCTCACCGATATGCTCCAATGCACCGGCGTAACGGCCATAGAGGGGCCGGACTCGCTCGCCGTGACAGGCTCTGTGCACGAAATAGGCGATGCATATATCGAGGGCATACCAAACGCGGGCGACATCGCTTTCACAAAATACGATCACCGCATGGCGTTTGCCGCCACGCTGCTTGGCATAAGCGGCAAAACCGGCATTATAGCATACGGCGGCGACTGCATAGAAAAATCCTATCCGCATTTTTACCAAGCGCTCAATTCGCTTGCAAAGGAGGGAAAAAATGTCGTCTCATTACGCAAATAAAAGGCTTGAGTTCACGCTTTTCGGCCAACCGCACGCCGAAATAATAGGCGCGACGGTGAGCGGCCTGCCCGTTGGCATGGAAATACAGCAAAGCAAGCTTGCCGCATTTATGGCGCGGCGTGCGCCCGGACGCGACGCTTTTTCAACCGCGCGGCGCGAGGGCGACGCCGTGGAGTTTGTTTCGGGCGTTATAGACGGCCGTGTGTGCGACGCGCCGCTCACGCTTTTAATCAAAAATCAAGATGCGCACTCCGCCGATTACGCGGCTCGCTACAGTGTGCCGCGCCCCGGCCACGGGGATTACCCGCTGCTTTCACGCTGCGGTGAAAACGCGGATATTCGCGGCGGCGGGCATCGCTCCGGCCGCATTACGGCGGCGTTATGCGCGGTGGGCGGGCTGTGCATGCAGGCGCTTGAAAAGCGCAATATAGCAATAGGCGCGCATATATATTCAATAGGAAGCGAGCGTGATACTCCTTTTGACCCCGTTGGCGTTAAGGGCAGCGAGCTTGCCTTGCCCGCAAGCAAAGCCTTTCCCGTGCTGTGTGATGAGGCGGGTGCGCGCATGGCAGAGCTTATTTTGGCTGCAAAACGTTCGGGCGACAGCGTTGGCGGCATAATAGAAACGGCGGCAACGGGCGTTCCCGTGGGCGTGGGCGAACCGTTCTTCGATTCGCTCGACGCTGTGCTCGCGCGGCTTTTCTTTGCGCTGCCCGGCGTAAAAGGCTTTGAAATGGGCGCGGGCTTCGGTGCGGCCGCCATGAGCGGCAGCGAGAATAACGACGGCTTTTATTTTAGCGGCGAGCGCGTTTTAAGCCATACCAACAATTCAGGCGGCGTGCTGGGCGGGCGCTCAAGCGGCATGCCTATAATTGCGCGCGCGGCGTTTAAGCCAACACCGAGCATAGCCTTAAAGCAGCAAAGCGTGAATCTTAAAACGCACCAGAGCGCTCAGCTTGAGCTTTTAGGCAGGCACGACCCCACCATACTCGTTCGCGCTGTGCCGGTGGCGGAGGCCGTGATGGCAATAGCGCTTTTCGATCTGATATGAAAACGATAGTTTTAATTGGCGCGGCAGGTGCGGGCAAGACGGTAGTCGGGCGCGCACTGGCGCAAGCCTTGGATAAGCCCTTCTTCGATACGGACGAAATGGCGGAGGCGGCGCTTGGCATGCCGATACCGCAGATATTTGCGCGCTTTGGCGAAAACCTATTCCGCGAAAAAGAGGCTAATGCCGTGTTGTGCGCGGTTGAAGCCGCCGCGAGGACCGGCGCTGGCGCTGTGATAGCCGTTGGCGGCGGCGCGGTGATGAATAGCGAGAGCGCCTTGGCTTTAAAGCGGGCGGGGTTTGTTATATGGCTTGAGCGCGAAGTAAGCCTGCTTGCAAGGGAAGGCAGACCGCTATATAATGACGCGGGCGCGGCAGAGAGGCTGCTCGCGCTGCGAGAGCCTGTATACGCGCTCTTGTGCGACGCGAGGGTAAAAAATGACCGCACTATTTTGGAGGCGGCAATCGCATGCCGCGAGCACGCTTGCCACGAGCACACTTGAGAATAATATCCGGAAAGCTTTGCGGCTTCACAACAATTTCACCTAACGTCAAAAAATCATAACATTGCTTTCATAAAGCTATAATAGTTGTGTAGTAGCATACAAGAAAAGGGTTGAACCCGAACCAAAGGAAGGGCTTTGGCCATATTGCAAACGAATAGAATACGTTTGCAATATTTGCCGGCGCAAAACCGGCCACAAATTCGATGAAAGGATGCTTACGAAAGCAACGGAATTAGCAATGGATGCAAATAAGCTTACTCAAAAATCGCTTGAGGCGGTGCAATCCGCACAGAGCATAGCCCTCGAGCACCAAAGCCAGCAGGTGGATTGCGAGCATCTGCTTTTAGCTCTGCTAGATCAGGAAAACTCGCTCATAAAGAGCCTGATAAAGCGCATCGGCGCGGACGATAACGCATTCGCCGCCGCCGTTTTGGAGCGCGTGGATTCAATGCCAAAGGTAATGAGCTCCTCGCGCGAGGCCGATAAAATATATGTCACCCGCGAGCTGGACGCGGCGCTTCTCGCAGCCGAAAAGGAAGCCAAGCGCATGAAGGACGATTTTGTGTCCGTAGAGCACTTATTTCTCGGTCTGCTTCAAGAGTCGGGCGCGCAGCTAAAGCAGCTCTTTAAGGCGCACAATATCACGCGCGACGCATTTTTAAAGGCGCTCATGGACGTTCGCGGGGGCGCGCGCGTTACGAGCGACACGCCCGAGAGCACATACGATTCGCTAAAGAAATACGCGCAGGACTTAGTTGAGCTTGCGCGCCAAAATAAGCTCGATCCTGTTATAGGGCGCGACGACGAGGTTAGAAACGTTATTCGCATACTCTCGCGCAAGACCAAGAACAATCC
>CAZUUR010000063.1:0-463 GCA_964622815.1 uncultured Oscillospiraceae bacterium
GGAGCTTAAAATGCCCGAGGAGATAACAAAGGAGCTGCGCGCAAAGGGCGCGGACATCACCGAGACTACCGATGTTAAGGAAGCGCTTTCCAAGAGCGATTTCGTATACGTCACCCGCGTTCAGCGCGAGCGCTTCCCCGATGAGGAGAGCTATCTGCGCTGCAAGGGCAGCTATATACTTGATAACGCGCTGTTAAAGTGCGCCAAGAAGGACATCACGATAATGCATCCCCTGCCGCGCGTGGACGAAATAGCCACCGAGGTTGATAGCTACGAGGGCGCTGCGTATTTCCGTCAGGCGCACAACGGCATGTATTTAAGAATGGCGCTGTTGGGATTGTTAACGGGACGCGCGTAGGGCGCTTTGCGCGCTTTCGTGGCGACGCAAGCTGTCAAGCGCTAATGCTAGCATTAGCGCATAGCGAGGGATTTTGCGGCGGCTTTGCCGCCGCAAAAGGAGTGC
>CAZUUR010000063.1:473-2119 GCA_964622815.1 uncultured Oscillospiraceae bacterium
TTTTAGGCGGTTGCGAGAGGATACAACGCCTCCGGCGTTGTTCCGTTCCGGCGCACATGTCGCCGGAGCCGGATTGTATGCGCTTCGCGCGGCTCGCTTCGCATCGCCAACCGGCGTAAAATGCGGCGGGGCGGGTTGCGTTCTGCGTACCACACTGGCGTTCCCGTTGTAGGGGACGGTCTTGACCGTCCCGCCGTGAGAACACAAACGCAACACCGCCCCGCACCCCGTAGGGGACGGTCTTGACCGTCCCGCCGTGAGGACACAAACGCAACACCACCCCGCACCCTCCGTAGGGGACGGTCTTGACCGTCCCGACGTGAGGACGCGTAAACCATAGGAGGTACAACCCATGTATTTCGACCGTATAATAAAAAACGGCACGCTCGTCACGCCCACGGGGACGCAGAGGGCGAACATCTGCATAAAAGATGAAAAGATTTTCGCCATAACCGCCCCCGACGCGCCGCTCGAGGGCAACGCCAACGGCATAACAGACGCTTCAGGCAAATACATCTTTCCTGGCGAAGCCAGGCAAGTAACAGACGCTTCAGGAAAATACATTTTCCCTGGCTTTATTGATACGCACTGTCACTCCCGCGACGGCTTTCTGGGCGCGCATCACAAGGAGGATTTCTTCCACTCGTCAATGGCGGGCGCGTGCGGTGGCATCACCACGATATATGAGATGCCCAACTGCAACCCGGCCGTATATAATGTGGAAAAAATGCGCGAGCTTATCGAGTGCATAACGCCCAAGGCGCACGTCGATTTCGGCGTGTGGGGGCTGTGCCTTGGCGACCTTAACAATCATGAGCTAATGGCGCTTAGCGACGCGGGCGTTGTGGGCTTCAAATTCTTCTGGGGGTATGCGATAGACTCAAAGAGCTATCAGCTCGTGTATAACTATAAAGAGGGTATGGACAATGTTATACCGCCGCTCGATCAGGGGCAGGTGTATAAAATATTCCGCGAGGTTGCAAGGACAGGCAAGCAGGTGGCCATACACGCGGAGAATTTCGATATAATAAAGCTGCTCACCAAAGAGGTCACAGCCTCCGGCGATACGAGCTACGAGGCCATGCTTCGCGCCCGTCCGCCCGTGAGCGAGACGACCATAATCGAAACGGCAATATCGCTTTCGCGCGAGCTTGGCACGTACTTGCACATATTGCATCTTGCCGCAGGCGACGGCGTTGACCTTATCCGCCGCGCGCAAAAGGAAGGGCTTAATGTCACCGGCGAGACATGTCCGCATTATCTTGCGCTCACCGATAAGGACGCAAGCCGTCTCGGCGCGATGATAAAGGGCTATCCGCCCGTTCGTAGGCAGTACGATCAGGACAGGCTTTGGGAGGGGCTTTTGGACGGCACGCTCAGCCATGTCTGCTCGGATCACGCGCCGCATACGCCCGAGGAAAAGCGCCTGAGCCTTTGGGACGCGCCCGCGGGCATGGCCACCATAGAAACTATGGCGCCTATAATGCTAAACGCCGTCAATCAGGGCAAATTGAGCGTTATGGACGTGTGCCGCTTCCTGTGCGAGCAGCCCGCGAGAATGTACGGGACGTACCCCGATAAGGGCTCTATAAACGTGGGCACGGACGCGGATCTTGTGATAGTTGATATGGACGCTGAATATACGT
>CAZUUR010000063.1:2129-9072 GCA_964622815.1 uncultured Oscillospiraceae bacterium
CAATCAGTTCTGCCGCCTCCTTTCCGCAAACCCGGCGAAGCTGTACGGCATCTACCCGGAGAAGGGCAGTTTGAACGTGGGAACCGACGCAGACGTCTGCATCGTGGACATGCGTAAAACGTACGTCTTCCATCAGGAGGACATGCACTCGCGCACCAAGCTCTCGCCCTACGACGGCATGAAGCTGCGCGGCAAGCCCGTGGAGACTATACTTCGCGGCAGAACCATAGCCAAGGACGGCGAGATAGTGGGCAAGCCGGGGGGAAGATTTATCAAAAGCGAGCAGAAATAAACGGAGCTGTCGAGCGCGACAGCCTGCACGGCGGGCATTGCCCGCCGTTTTTGCATTGGGCGCGCAGAACCCGCCCAATGCGCGGCGTAACGCGGCAATGCACCTCCCCCCCCTTCACGCTATACCCACCCAAGAATAACGCAGCGACGGGCAAAGCAGCCCAAAAGTCCTTATAATTCGGGCTGCATGAATAAAGATATTTGATAGCGTTTATGCACTTAAACCCGTACCAACGGGCGAGAGTTGATGATATAATATTTCAGTAAGCCACTATCCAGTCAAAGGAGTGATATATTTGTATTTAAACCATCTCGAACCCAAGAATGCTCCCAATGGTGAGGAATATTGCCGCTCGATGATAGGCGTGGACACGCCTCGAAGCGACGGCGCGGCCAAGGTCTCGGGAACAATGCAGTATGCATCGGACCTGATTATCCCGGGCATGATGTACGCCGCGGTGCTAAGAAGCCCGTATCCGCACGCCGAAATACTTTCAATAGACACATCGGCTGCCGAGGCTATGGGCGCTGTGACGCTCACCTACGACGATGTGCCGCACACGGTATATAACGAGCGCAGCGTATCAACGCCGTCGGGAACGTATAGAGATAGAATGATACTGCCCAATAAGGCGCGTCACGTTGGCGAGCCGATAGCGGCGGTGGCGGCGGACACGGAGGAGCTTGCTTTCAAGGCGCTGCGTGCGCTGAAGGTGGAATATAAGGTGCTCGACGCGGTGTTCACTCCCGAGGACGCGCTCAAGGACGGCGCGGTAGCGCTTTATGACACGATATATCTCGATGAGCAGGAAATAAAGGTAAAAAACAATATTGGCGTGGTACGCAATATATATGAGGGCAGCGTGGAGGAAGGCTTCGCCCGCGCGGATAAGGTGTTTGAGCGCTCTTTCGCGCTTGGCCGCATATATCACGCGCAACTTGAGCCAAAGTGCGCGGTGTGCAAGCCGGAGCCGGACGGCACGCTCTCCGTTTGGGGAACATGCCAGAGCATACACGGCACGAGGCATCTATTGGCATATTGCCTGCAAATGCCGCTTAGCAAGGTGAATGTGAAAAAGCTTCCGTTCGGCGGCGCTTTCGGCTCATCTATACAGGTAAATACGGTTATTCCGATATGCGCGGCGCTCGCGCTCAAGGCGAGAAGGCCCGTTAAGCTGACAAGCTCCCGCGAGGAGGATTTCTATTCGCATCATAAATACCCTTCAAAATATACCGTCCGCTTCGGCGTTACCAATGACGGAGTTATTACCGCCGGTTATGTAAAGGCGCTGGTGGACTTCGGCGCGCATCAGGTGCAGCCGCTGCCGTTTTTAGGGTGCACCTCAGGCTGGTTTGCGTCGCTCTATAAATATCAGGGAAATATCGCCTTTGAGGGCACGGCCGTTTATACAAATAACACTCCGTGCTGCGCAATGCAGGGCTATGGCAATCCGCAGGTGAATTTCGCCGTGGAGAGCATGATAGATATAATCTGCGACGAGATGGGCTTTGACCCCATTGATTTCAGGCTTAAAAACTATCGCGGCCCCGGCGATGAATTTTGGGGGCAAGGGCCCACTATCCGCTCCATAATCAAATCGAGCGGCGTTGAGGAGAGCCTTGTTGAAGGCCGAAAGGTATTTAATTTTAATGAGCGCGGCAAGCCGCAGGATAAGACGGGCGTTTTAAGGCGCGGCTGCGGCGTTGCGCGCGGCTTCCACTGCTCGGGCACGGGCGGCCCTAAGGAGGGCGAGGTTATTGATTATTCAAGCGCGACCGTTAAGATAAACGAGGACGGCTCGGTTGATCTTATTTCGCCCGTTGCCGACCACGGCGGCGGCACATGGGACGCGCTGAGAAAAATAGTGGCTCAGGTGCTGCAAGTGCCTTACGACCTTGTGGGTCTGTCTCCCGCCGAGACTATGAACACGCCCTACGATGTGTGTACGCACGCGACCCGCGGCGTATACTGCGGCGGCGCGGCGGCGAAGAACGCGGCAATGAAGGTGCGCGAGAAGCTCTTTGAGTACGCGGCGCGCATGATGGACGAAAACCCCGGCGACCTTGAGGTTGTAATGGATAAAAAGGAGCATCAGGGGCGCGTTCAGGTGAAGGATTATCCCGCCAAGAGCATGACTATAAACGAAATAGCGCGTAAGGCGTGGATAATGAGCTGGGGAACAATGGCCTATACCGATAGCTACAGGCAGAAGAATTGCCCGCCGTGCTTCACCACGCATTTCGTTGAGGCCGAGGTGAACATGCAAACCGGCGTTATCACATTCCCGCGCGTGCTCATATATGGCGATTGCGGCGTGGCGATGAACCCGGATCTCGTTAAGGGGCAGCTTGTGGGTTCTTTCAACCGCGGCCTTGGCTACACCTGCTATGAGCAGCTTGCGCTTGATGAAAAGACGGGCAGATTGATGAATAACGGTCTGCTTGTGGATTACAAAACGCCTACGAGCTTTGAAATGCCAAAGGTTGGCGATATGCAGGTTGAAATATGCCACACATACGAGCCGACAGGGCCATTCGGCGCTAAGGGCATAGGCGAGGCGGCGCTCGCGAGCGTGCAGGCGGCAATATCCAACGCCATATATAACGCAATA
The DNA here is from genome assembly GCA_964622815.1 of uncultured Oscillospiraceae bacterium. Lineage (GTDB taxonomy): Bacteria > Bacillota > Clostridia > Christensenellales > CAG-138 > CAZUUR01. The sequence continues at coordinate 5,033 of CAZUUR010000063.1, forward strand.
GGCGTCAGGTTCTACGAATTGCCGATAACGCCCGAAAGAGTGCTTGAGGCGCTATACGCTAACGCGAAGCGTTAGCGCTTCCAAAGGCAAATCGCTGCGCGATTAGCCTTTGGAACGCTTCGCGTTCTCCGCTAGGCGAACGGCGGGCGTAAAATCCGCCCCATCGTAGGGGACGGCAAAACCAAAGGTTTTGACCGTCCCGCGTGAGGACACAAACGCAACACCCCCCGCCCCACTGTAGGGGACGGTCTTGACCGTCCCGCGTGAGGACACCCCCCACCGCACCCCAAAAAAGGAGGAAACTTTATGAGCGAAATGAACACAAAATTCCTTGAAAAAGAGTTTGACTATATAAAGCCCGCGAGCTTATCCGAGGCGCTTGATATTTTAAGCGAGAGGGAGAAGGTGAAAATCTTTGCGGGCGGCACTGACCTCATGGTTAAATTAAAGGTCGGCGCACCCATAGAAATGAACACCATGCTCGATATAAACGCCATAGGCGAGCTTTTCGGCACAAAGTGCGCTGAGTCCGGCATCGAGATAGGCGCGGCGGAGAAAATATCCGCGCTTGAAAAGAACGAAGCTATTTTAAGCCGCTATCAAGGCCTTTATGAAGCGTTTCACGCGATGGCCTCGGTGAGCGTGCGCAATATGGCCACGCTTGGCGGCAATTTCTGCAATGCATCGCCCGTGGCGGACGCGAGCTGCGCGGTATTGGCGTATAACGGCAGCGTGAAGCTCGTGAAAAAGGGCGGCGAGCGCCTTGTGAGCGCGGAGGATTTCTTCCTTGCGCCGGGCGTGAGCGTTTTGACGCCTGACGAGCTGCTTTATTCAATCGTCATACCCGCGCCAAAGGAAAACACCGGCGCGGTATACATCAAGCTTAGCCGGGTAAAGAGCGATATTGCAAAGCTTAGCGTGTGCGTTGTGCTCTCGCGCGAGGGCGATAAAATAAGGGAGTGCCGCATAACCATGGCCGCGGTGGCGGCAAAGCCGCTCTATCTCAAGGAAATATCTCAAGGCCTCGCCGGCAGGAGCGTATCAGAAGCGCTCATGCTTGAAACGGCTAAGAGGATTTCCGAGTTTATACACCCCATAGACGATAACCGCACCACGGCTCAATATCGCAAGGACGTGACCAAGATAATTGCGCGCGACGCGCTCTATGAAGCGTGGAAGCGCTCGGGAGGGAAGCTATAATGAGCACACATACCATTACATTAACCGTAAACGGCATAAAGCGCACGCTTGAGGTAAAGAGCAACGAGCTTTTATTAAATGTTCTGCGCGACAGGCTGTATCTCACCGGCGCGAAATACGGCTGCGGTATAGCCGAATGCGGCGCATGCACTATTTTGCACGGCGATATACATAAACCCGATGCGCAGGTGCAAAGCGTTTTAAGCTGCTTAGTGCCGGCTGTGGCCGCCGATGGGTGGGAAATAACCACCGCCGAGGGCTTGGCTGAGCACGGCGTGCTCTCGCCCGTGCAGGACGAGTTCGTCAATAAGGCGGCCATACAGTGCGGCTTCTGCACGCCCGGCATGGTGGTCACGTCAACTGCGCTTCTGCGTGACAACCCCGATCCGGACGAGGATTTTATCAAGGATTATCTGCGCGGCAATTATTGCCGCTGCACGGGATATATTGCGATAATCAACGCTGTAATGGCAGCAGCAGAGCGCATTAAGGAGGAAAAGGCATGAAAAATTTTGAGTTTGTAAATGCGCCAACGCTTGAGGCCGCTGTTGCGGCGCTTGATGAATTGGGCGAAAAGGCGCTCGTAGTCGCGGGCGGAACAAACGTGATGGTGTATATCCGCGCGGGCAAGCGCAACGACCGCACGCTTGTGAACATTCGCGATATTAAGGAGCTTAGAGGCATTTCAATGGACGGTAAGGGCGAAATAACCATAGGTGCGCTCACCACCATAAACGATATTGCTTCAAGCGAGCTTTTAAAGGAAAACGCGCCCAGCCTCTATGCGGCGGCGAACGTTTTTGCCGATCCCACCACCAGAAACAGCGCCACGATAGGCGGCAATGTTGCAAACGCGGGCGCGGGCGGCGACACAATCCCCTCGCTCTTGGTATTAGATGCGGTGGCGCACGTTAAAAGCGTTACCTCCGAGCGCAAAATAAAGATCGCGGAGCTTTTCACGGGCCCCGGCCGCACCAGCATAAAGCCCAATGAGCTTTTAACGCATTTCACCTTTAAGGCGCAAAAGCATGTTGGCTTTTTAAAGCTTTCAATGCGCAACTCCATGTCCATAGCTATGGCGTCGTGTGCGGCTTATATAGAGCTTGGCGACGACGGCATTGTAAAGGATTGCCGCCTTGCCCTGGGCGCTGTCGCGCCAACGCCGGTGCGCGCTTATAATGCGGAAAAGGCGCTGCTTGGCAAGTCGTTAAGCGACGAAGCCGTGTTTGAGCAGGTGGGCGAAGCCGTGCAAAGCGATATGAACCCGAGAAACCCGTCCGTGCGCGCAACGGTAAGCTATCGCCGCGCCGTTGTGCCGGTGCTGGTGAAAAGAGCCGCGCGGCTTGCGGCATACGGCGAGTGTCAATAATGGAGGTACATTATGAGCGAAAAAATCAAACTCAATTTCACTGTCAACGGCGAGGCCGTCTCGTGGGAAATAGAACCGCAGACGAACCTGCTGCGCGCGCTGCGCGATAATTATATCTATGATGTAAAATGCGGCTGCGAGGAGGGCGACTGCGGCACATGCACGGTTTTGCTCGATGGCGTTGCCACAAAAAGCCGCCTCACGCTCGCGGCGGCCTGCGAAGGTCACGAGGTTTGGACGGATAAGGGTCTTGGCCTTTCCGATAAAATAGGCGCGAGATTGCAGGAGGCGTTCGTCGAGTGCGGCAGCGTCCAATGCGGCTTCTGCACGCCCGGCATGATAGTTGTGGGCATAGAATATCTCAAAAATGGCGGCAAACCCGACCGTGCCGCCATAAAGAAAGCCATCTCCGGCAATCTGTGCCGCTGCACCGGCTACGTTAAAATAGTGGACGCAATATATAAGGTCGCAAAAGAGATAGAGGAGGGGCAGCTCCAATGAAGCGCAATTTAACTCTCGTAGGCAATCCGGTAATGCGTCACGACGCATGGGCTAAGGCGAAGGGCGACCAGCTCTACAGCGATGATTTCACCATGCCCAACATGCTCTATGGCAAGGTGCTGCGCTCAAAGCACGCCGCCGCCATATTAAAGAGCATAGACACCTCAAAGGCTAAGGCGCTGCCCGGCGTGAAAGCTGTATTGACCGCGGACGACGTTTACATCAATCAGGATATAAGCAAATTCGGCCAGATGCGCGATGTTGGCGGCGGCTTCGAGGGCTTATACAAGGTTCTCGCGCACGGCAAGATCCGCTCAAAGTCCGAGCCTATAGCCTTAGTCGCGGCTCTCACTGAGGAAATAGCCGCCGACGCATGCAAGCTTATAGAGGTTGATTACGAGGTGACCGAGGGCGTTTTCGATCCGCGCGAGGCAATAAAGGATAATTACCTTGTCTCCAGTGAGGACGAGAGCAACGTTATAATGCGCACGCAGATAAAATGCGGCGATGTTTCAAAGGCATGGGACGAGTGCGACGTTATAGTTGATGACGATTATTACACCTCGCCCCACGAGCACGCCTATCTTGAAACCGAGGGCGGCGTGGGCTGGCTTGATGAGAACGACGTAGTTACGCTGCGAGTCGGCACTCAGGTGCTTGAGCACTATCGCACGATAGCCAAGTGCGTCAATCTTCCGCATACGCATGTGCGTAATATGAGCGTGCCTATGGGCGGCGGCTTCGGCGGCAAGGAGGATATAACCGTGGAAACGTTCATAACGCTTCTGGTTATGGCAACGAGAAGGCCGGTCAAGATGATATGGAGCCGCGAGGAGAGCATAGAGTCGCACTCAAAGCGCCACCCTGAATATCTTCATTATAAAACAGGCGCCACTAAGGACGGCAGGATAATAGCGCAGGACGCCTATGTGGTATTGGACGGTGGCAGCTATACCTATTGTACGCCCTG
>CAZUUR010000064.1:0-9009 GCA_964622815.1 uncultured Oscillospiraceae bacterium
TTGAAGACCCATGTGGGAATCACCCATGTCGCCTTCGATTTCAGCTTTGGGAACTAGAGCTGCAACCGAGTCCACAACAACTATATCTATAGCTCCGCTTCTAACTAAAGCCTCTGCTATGCCGAGCGCTTGTTCACCATCATCGGGTTGTGATACATACAGATCTTCAACATTTACGCCAAGATTTCCTGCGTATATAGGATCCATGGCATGCTCGGCATCTATAAATGCAGCGGTTCCGCCAAGCTTTTGTGCTTCGGCTATCATGTGCAAGGCTATCGTGGTTTTACCTGATGATTCCGGCCCGTATATTTCGATAACTCTTCCGCGGGGAATGCCGCCGACGCCCAGCGCAATATCAAGCTCCAAGCATCCGGTAGGTATTACCGATACCGGTACTTTTGCTGCGTCACCAAGCTTCATGACCGAGCCCTTACCGAATTGCTTTTCGATTTGAGCCATTGCTATCTCTAACGCTTTTTGTTTTTCCATGGTAGGCCTTCCTTTTCTTTTTATTTATCAAATAAGAGCTCTCGCCTTATCAAATCAAGCGCGTTCAATGTTGCCGACCATCTTATCCGTTCGCGATCACCGGTTAATTGCAGTTTTTTTACCGTTGTACGATCTTTTGTTGACAGACCGATATATACAAGCCCAACAGGTTTATTTTCGCTTCCGCCGCCGGGTCCGGCAATGCCGGTTACAGATATGGCAATATCCGCGTTTGACGTCAAGCGTGCGCCGTTGGCCATCTGAGCTGCTACCTGTTCACTTACAGCGCCATATTCATCAAGAGCTAAGGGATTTACATTAAGTCTTTTGATCTTTGACTCATTGGAATAGGTAACCAAGCCGTCGATAAAGCATTCGCTGCAGCCAGGTATTGAGCCTATTGTGGAAGCTATCATTCCAGCTGTACAGCTTTCAGCGGTGCAAAGCGTTTTTTTCTGCTGAGTTAGCAGCTTAACGCAAACCTGCTGCAGGGTCTCATCATCGGTGGAATACACACAATCGCCTAAACGTGAGCATATTTCAGCAATGACTGGCGCACATATACGCTCCCCCTCCTCATCATCTCGGCAGTTTGCCGTTATCCTAAATGTAACCTCGCCGGGTTTAGCGTATGGAGCTATTGTGGGGTTGCTTTGCGAGTCTATGAGGTCTTTTAAAATATGCTCTGCCGCTGACTCGCCAACGCCGAATATATGCAGCGTTTTAGAGTAGAAATATGCATCGGAAAGTTTTTTTAGGTACGCCATTACCTGAGAATCAAACATGGGAATCATTTCATTAGGCGGCCCCGGCATTACAATGGCGGTTTTCCCATCTTTTAAAAATATTGCGCCCGGCGCGGTACCATTGGGGTTTTTAAGCACCATGCCGTCTTCTTTTTGGGGCAGCATTACCTGCTTTATGTTATTCGGGGTCATATCACGGCCGTATTTTTTAAATCGGTCTTTTAAAACCAAAAGCTCATCCTCGTTAAGCGTAAGCGCGATACCCATTGCGCCAGCCACAGTTTCTTTAGTTAAATCGTCCTCCGTAGGTCCAAGTCCGCCTGAAAAAATCAAAATATCAGAACGGGAAAGCGCCTGCTTGACCGCTTGTGATAAGCGTTCATGATTATCGCCCACCGTTGTTCTGTGAAAGCAGCTTATTCCCGCTTTGGCAAGGCCTTGCGAAATATAGTTTGCGTTTGTATCCAATGTGTTTCCAAGCAATAGTTCGGTTCCAACCGAAAATACTTCAGCTATCATATACTTACCTTCGTTAATTCATATTTATTGTTTTTATGTTTTTGAGTATATAGTCAACGGCAGACCATACTGTAAACACAAGCGCAACGAGCATCACGATTTTATCAAACGGAACACCAATATAGCAAAAACCAGGATTTCCCAGCAAAATCAACACTATGGCAATGCATTGAGTTATCGTTTTAAGCTTTCCTAAGCTGTTAGCCGCGATAACGTTTCCTTGGCCAACGCAAACTAGCCTAAAAGCGCTAATTACGAATTCTCGGCCGATTATTATCACTGCGGTTATAGGTGAAATCAGTGAATAACCGGTTAGCATAATGACCGCGCTGCCTGTAAGCAGCTTGTCGGCCATGGGATCCATAAGCTTGCCAAAATTGGTAACCATATCGTGCTTGCGTGCGTATCGACCGTCAAATATATCAGTAAGATATGCAAGAATAAATACGAGCGCGGCTATATGGCGGCAGTAAGCGTATGGAATGTAAAAGCACGCTATAAAAACCGGTACTAATATCATTCTTATGAGCGTTAGCCTATTGGGTATATTCATTTTAGTTCACCCCATAAATCATATTCGTTTGCATCTGTAATAATGGCATCAATATAGTCACCAGTGCGAACCGTGTGACCGTTTAGTGCTAATGATACGCATCCGTCCACATCGGGAGCTTCGCTTCTGCTGCGGCCTATAGCTATCCCATTTTCAACTTTGTCAATAAGCACTTCACATTCGGTGTTAATTCGCTTTAAGTTTAACTCAAGTGAAAGCTGCTGCTGGGCTTTCATGATCAAGTCAAGCCGCCTTTGCTTTTCTGCTTCTTCAACTTGACAATTCATGTCATACGCCAGGGTTGCTTCTTCTCTTGAGAATGCAAAAGCTCCGAGCCTGTCAAAGGGATTTGCCCTTATAAAGCTAAGCAAATCATCAAATTGACTGCTGGATTCGCCGGGAAATCCCGTCATAACAGTTGTTCTTAAAGTAAAATCATCGCTTGCGTTTCTAATATATTTTACTATCTGCTCAATATGCTCCTTTGTTCCATGCCTGTTCATTGCACGCAGAATCTGAGAATCTATATGCTGTATTGGCATATCTATATAGTTTACAAGCTTTTCTTCACTTAAAATCGTGTCTACCAGTTCCTCAGTAACCGTATTTGGATATGAATACAGCGTTCTGATCCATCTAAATCCATCTATTTTTGCAAGCTGTTTTAAGAGCGTGCTTAGCATGGGAGCGTCGTAAATATCAACGCCATACGCGGAGGTATCCTGCGCAATAAGCGTAAGTTCAGTTACGCCGCTATCAGCCAGCGTTTGGGCTTGAGCAATAAGCGATTCCATTGGCACGCTCTTTCGGTTTCCACGAATAAGCGGGATCGCACAATAGGTGCATTTATTATCGCAACCCTCCGCTATTTTTAGATAGGCGCTGTAAAACGGAGTTGTTAAAACACGCGCTCCTGTAAGCTTGGGCATGGCGCAATTAGGATACGCCAATGCAAAAATGCGCTGCGCTAACTCCTCGTGCTTACCAACGCCCCAGAAAACATCCACCTCTGGCAATTCTTTTGGAAGCTCCTTATCATAACGCTCGGATAGGCAGCCCATAACAACTAAAAGCCTACAGCGTCCATAAGCTTTATTCTTATATTGAGCCATCTCGAGTATGGTATCAATAGATTCTTGCTTGGCTGGGGTAATAAATCCGCAGGTATTTATTATGATAATATCTGCTGTTTGCGGATGCGCGGTAAGCTCGAAGCCCATATCAACAAGGCAGCCGAGCATGGTTTCCGAATCCACGCTATTCTTTGAGCAGCCAAGCGAAATCATTCCAACCTTAATCATTGCTTTCCTCCGGCGCATTATCGCCATCGTGCATTCCACCAAACATGCGCTCGTATGCGGCCTTATCTATGAGAAGCTTCCTTGGTTTACTGCCGTCAAAGCCGCTCACTATCTTTTTCTGCTCCATTATATCAATCAATCTTGCAGCGCGGGCATAACCAACCCTAAGCCTGCGCTGTATCATTGAAATAGAAGCTTGTCCGCTTTCAAGCACTATGCGTACCGCTTCGGGCAGCAAATCGTCCTCTTGCTTGCCGTTGCCTTGCTGCGCAGTCGCATCTTGGCCAAAGTCTATGTCGTCTATATCAACTGCGCTATCAGAGGCGTCCGAGATGCTGTTTTGAGCAAAAAAGTCCATTACTCGTTCCACCTCTTCATCAGTGATATATGCACATTGAACGCGCAGAGGCTTATCTGCTCCGTTTGCGTGGAATAACATATCACCCTTGCCAAGCAGCTTCTCAGCGCCGCTGGTATCCATAATAACTCGCGAATCCGTTGCAGAGCTGACCGCAAGCGCGATTCTTGATGGTATATTTGCCTTTATAAGACCCGTTATAACATCTACAGACGGCCTTTGCGTGGCAACGATTAGATGTATGCCGGAAGCGCGGCCAAGCTGTGCAATGCGGCATATAGATTCCTCCACCTCTTTTGCTGCTACCATCATCAAGTCCGCAAGCTCGTCTATAATAATAACTATCTTCGGCAACTTCTCGGCGGGATCTTCAACAAGTAAATTGTATCTTGACATATCGCGCGCGTTAAGCTTAGCCATCTTTTGATAGCGCTGCTCCATTTCAGATACCGCCCATTTAAGCGCGCCAGCCGCACGTTTTGGATTTGTGACTACCGGCAAAAGCAAATGCGGCAGCGGTGCATATACCTGCATTTCAACAACCTTAGGGTCTATTAGTATCATGCGCACGTCGGTTGGTGATGATCTATAGGCTATGCTGCAAATTATGTCGTTTATGCAAACGCTCTTGCCCGAACCCGTTGCGCCTGCAACGAGCAAATGCGGCATTTTATCTAAATCGGCAAACGTGACTTTTCCGGCAATGTCCTTACCTAGCGCAAACGTAAGCGTAGATTTTGCATTTTGAAACTCCTTAGCTTCAATAATATCCCTAAGACATACCGATGCGGTGTTTTTATTGGGTATTTCAACGCCTATAGCGGCTTTGCCAGGTATGGGCGCTTCTATTCTTACGCGAGGCGCAGCCAAAGCAAGCGCTATATCGTTTGAAAGAGATGTGATTCTGCTCACCCTTATACCCTGCGCGGGCTGCAATTCAAATCTGGTTATAACAGGGCCAACGCTAATATTGATTATCTTACAAGCTATATTAAAGCTTGCAAGCGCTTCAATAAGCAGCTTGGCCTTCTCGTTGGGCGACTCTGTACCTTCGCCAGGCTTAGCGCTGTTTAACAATGTAATAGGCGGCTTTTGATATTCCAGTATCGTAGCGGCCTGCGGTTGTACCGGCGCGACAAGTACGGGCGACTCCACCTTTTTTTGCGGCTTTACCTCAGGTGCGGCCTCCTGTATTGTTTCAGGCACTAAATCACGAGTCACTGAGTTGGATTCAGCTTCATAGCCTTGGATAAAATCATCGTCTTCAGACTCCACTTGAGCATAAGCAGGGTTATATTCGGGGAAATAATCGTCAATATTTCGAGCGGGACTTTTCTTGATAGTGCCCGAAATAGGCATGAACTCCAATTCTTTTGAAGCGTTCTTTACTAAGGTTGTGTTCTTATCCACCTGCGCTTTGCGCTTAGACGTGGGCTTGGACTCCTTGGCTTGCTTTACTTCGATAAAATTGCTGCTATCATCAAAGACCATATTTTTCTTTTTTGACTTTACAGCTGCTGTACCCGCGCCGGAAAGATTTTCTGTATATAATTGCTGCTTGCTCTCTTCGCGCTTTTGAGCCGCCTCGGTAAAGGTTTGGCGGATATTGCTGCTTATCTGCTCGCCTGCTTTTTTAAGAGATATTTTTGTAATAATTAAAATGATCACCACTATGATCGCAATAAACAAAATATATGAGCCAGTTTTGCCAATGTACATCAATGCGGGATACGCTAAGAATGAGCCAACAATGCCGCCGCCCAGTTTATAGATTGTGCCGAATTGATACCCGTCACTAAAATATTCTATCGCCGTATTTGATTGTATGTCCGCTCTGGTGGAAATGTGGAAAAGTGAAAGTATGGCAAAGGTGAGCGTGAGTATCATCACAAAGGTGGAAGCCCTAAACCCATCGCTTGAGCGAATGATCGACGTGACGCCAAGTGCGATAACAGCCACAGGCACAGCATAGCCGCATAATCCAAAAAGCCCAAAAAACACCGAACCTATAGCTTGCCCTATCACACCTACGGCATCGGAATACAGACTTGCTCCTAAAAACAAGCCTATGGCGATAAAGCATATACCAAGAATCTCACGCTTACCTTGTTCGCGTGCGATTAGCTCTTCTTGAGCTTGCTTTTTTGTACGTTTGTGAGCAGCCATATTTCACCTCATATATACGTATTATACATCATATTGTTGAACCTGAAAAGAGGACCGTCAAAATAGCGACGATCCCCCGGCAATTATATATTATGCTTAGTTCATATTAGGAAAGTTTAATTGCCTAAGCGCTTCGTATACTACTATAGCAACCGAGTTTGACAGATTTAGCGATCGTCTGTCATTGAGCATGGGTATCCTTATAGCATCGTCACTGCGCCTTTCAAGGATAATTGAACCCAAGCCCGCTGTTTCCCTGCCAAAGACAAGAAAGTCACCGTCTGAATAGGTATCATTAGAAAAAAGCTTTGCAGCATGAGTTGAGGCAAGGTGAAACCGGTTGTTAGGATACTTCGCCTCAACTTCTTCAAACGAATCATAATAGTAAATATCTAAATACTGCCAGTAATCAAGCCCCGCACGTTTTAGGTGCTTATCATCAACCTCGAAGCCAAGCGGGCGGACAAGATGCAAAGCGCACCCCGTAACCGCGCAGGTTCTTGAAATATTGCCGGTATTCTCCGGTATTTCTGGATTTACCAATACTATATTTAGCATTTTATCACCTATCACGCGTATCCGCAAAAAATGCGTTTCCGCCTATAGTAGCGTAGTATTCAAGAAACGATATTGAGCTCCATGTTGTCCCTGAGCTGGCTGATTTAAAGAATGTAACGTTTGCCGGAAGCAATAGCTCTCCGTTGACGAATATTGCCACAACAGCTTCCATGGAGGTCTGCGAAGGTGAGGTTGAACGCAGCTTTGCTTCATCTTTAGCAGGCGAATATTGATTTTTTTGAAACACTACGCCATTTACTGTTGATGGGAAGCGTTCGCTCATTACTCGGTTATATATGGCGTTAGCCACAGCTTTTTGCGCCTCAAGGCTTGTCCCGTTAGCTTCTCTGTGTACGAGCTGCGCCAATAAATAAATCTCTTCCTCCGTAAAGCCATTGCCGGAGGGAGCGCCAGCAGATGATGAAGGCGTGGCGGTAGGCGACGGAGTCGCAGTTGGCTTGGGTGTAGCAGTCGGTTTGGGTGTAGGCGATGGAGTTGGCGTGGGCACAGCGCCTAACTCAATGAACTCGGCAAGCATATAACCACGTTCGCCGTCTATTTTAACACGATACCATTCCCCACTCTTCCCCGTTATTGTAAGCTCCTCATATTGCTCGTATTCACCAATTACTTCGTAAGAAGTATTGGGGCCTTTTCTTAAGTTGGCACTTTTGGCGTATACATAGCCCAACTTATTATCTATAGCCTCAACGCTTATCGTTGGCGAAGGCGACGGAGTGGGCTTTTGTGTTGGCTTGGGCGTGGAGCTTATTGTGGGCTGTGGAGTAAGCTCTGTGAGTGTTGCTGCCGCATCGGCGGGGGCAACCTCGGGAATGTCATCGTCTATGTTTTCAACTACTATAGGTGCAGGCTCATCAACCGCGTATTGCGGTGCGGGTGTAGCTTGCGCATTTGCCATAGCGGCTATGTTAGCTGAATCATCAAGCGTTTCCGCATAGCTTATTGATATTATTTCGTTGAAACCAACGGTCGCGGCTTTCATGCAGCCGCTTAACAGAGCGGTTGCAAGCGCAAACGCAAGTATAATTTTTAGTTTTCGCTTGCCTCCGCTTTTCAATGGTTTACCTCACAAAACGTATTTGGATAGATCCTCGCCGTTAAAATCTTTTAGATGCTCGTTTACATAAGCGGAATCTACTGTAACCTTTATCAAGGGGTGGTCGCCTCCCGCATTGAACGAAATATCTTCAAGCAGATCCTCAAGTATGGTATGTAAACGCCTTGCACCTATGTTCTCCGATGTTTCATTGGCGATTTGAGCATATTTCGCGATGGCGTCAAGCGCATCATCGGTGAAGCTTAGCACGATATTATCCGTTCCAAGCAAGGCGGAATACTGCTCGGTGATTGAATGTTCAGGCTGAGTAAGTATTTGCTTCATATCTTCGCGTGTTAATGCGCCTAGCTCAACGCGTATGGGAAATCTTCCCTGTAGCTCGGGTATTAAATCCGTAGGTCTTGATACATGAAAAGCACCGGCGGCTATAAAGAGGATAAAGTCGGTCTTTACGGGGCCATATTTTGTGTTTACGGTGCAGCCTTCAACTATGGGCAAAATATCGCGCTGTACGCCCTCGCGCGATACATCGGGGCCAGAACTGACGTGACCGCCGCCGGCTATTTTGTCTATTTCGTCTATAAATATTATGCCATCTTGTTCAGCGCGTTCAATAGCTTGCGAAGTGATCTCATCTATATCCACAAGCTTTTCGGATTCTTCCTGCACAAGTATCCTTCTTGCATCCTTAACGCATACTTTGCGCTTTTTTTTATTTTTGGGCAGCAAGCCGCCCATCATCTCATTTAGGTTAATGTCTATGCCCAGTGCCACCATTGTGTCGCTGCCACCGGCGTTCTGCTCGACCTCTATTTCGATCATTTCATTTTCAAGCTTGCCTGAACGAAGATCCGCCAATATCTCCTCACGCCTTGTCATGCTCTCCTTGCGCTCGGCTTCGTTTATCTCGGGTTCGGCTTCCTGTGATGCGCCGCCACTGCCTAAAAGCAGCTGTAGCGGGTTCGTTGGCACTTTTTTTGCTCCGGCTTTTTTAGGCATAAGCAGGTCTACCAAGCGCTGCTCCGCTCCCGCCTCGGCTACCATTTTGACCGACGCATATTTTTTATCCTTGCATATACGTATGGAGGCTTCCACAAGATCCCTTATCATCGAATCAACATCGCGGCCAACATAGCCGACCTCGGTGAATTTTGTGGCTTCAACCTTAACTAAGGGTGCGTCAACAAGCTTTGCAAGACGTCTGGCTATCTCTGTTTTTCCAACGCCGGTAGGCCCTA
>CAZUUR010000065.1:0-8966 GCA_964622815.1 uncultured Oscillospiraceae bacterium
TACGGAAACGGGCGATGGTTGCGGGCGAACACAGTTCGCCCCTACGGAAACGGGCGATGGTTGCGGGCGAACGCAGTTCGCCCCTACGGAAACGGGCAACAACTTTGAGGACTCGTCGGGCTTTTTTGCCCGCCGAGTCCTTGCTTGCATTCCCTCCTCCCGCACGCTATAATGTATTGAAATAAATAGATTGAGGTGCTCCACGAAAAAAACTGCATGCGTTCTTGCGCTTTTATTGGCGCTCGTCACTATCAACCTCGCGCCTGTCACGGCGCGCGCGTCTCAGGGCGAAATATACGTCGGCGGCACTGACATAAGTGGCGGCAGTTACTTTGTCAACGACGGTCATGGCGGCATAACCACAGCTGGCGCAAGCTGGGATAATTATAATGTTTACTACATTTCCGACACGGTCTATCTTAAAAACGCACAGATAACAAAGACGTATGAAGCTGCTTACGGTGTAACCGCATGCATATACGCTAGTGACCCTATCAGCTTAACCATAAACAGCATTAACAGCTTTATAACCAACACGGACACCGGCAAAATGACTGTTTACGGCGTATACTCAAACGGCTCATTAGCCTTTAGCGGCACGCTCACGGCCAATGGCGGCGCGGCGAGCGGTCATAGCTGCCTTAGCTCCGGTGTTTTGGCTGATGAAAACATAAATGTATCGGGCGGCGCACTCACGGGCAATGGCGGCGCGGCGAGCGACATAGCGAGCAATAGCTGCGGTGCGCTTGCTAATGGCAGCATAAATGTATCGGGCGGCGCACTCACGGGCACGGGCGGCGCGGCGAGCAACAGCTTTGGTGTGAATGGTTTTAGCGGCATAGCGGTGTCGGGCGGCGAATTTACGGCAAAGGCTTCAACCGCAACGGATTATAGCTGCGGCGTTTATTCATCTGGTATCACCCTCACCGGCGGGCATACTATTGCTCAATGTGGCGCGGCGCAATTTCAAAGACTTGCGTTTTGGTATAGGCCCTCGTTTGTTAACGCGTCACAGACCAATATTATTTGGTATCAATGGCGCACGGCTGAAAATGGCGCTTTCACCCAAAGCGCCACCAGGCAATATCAATTAGCGTATGGCAATACTTACGTTGAAATAACGCCAAGCGATGCGCCGCCCACGCCGCCCACGCCAGAAATCACCTCCGGCGGGCTTATCACCTACACCTACGAGGATTGGCTAAGGGATAATCAATACGACCAAATGGCGCCACCGAGCGGCTTAAAAGCCGACACGGCTTCGCCCGATGTGGTGCAACCTGCAACCACCCCCGCACCCGCCGCGCCGGTGACAGTCGCGCCTGCGACCTCACCCGCCGTTCTCGCGGATACCACCCCGCCCCCGCAGACAGCCGACAGCGCAACCCTGTTTGGGTTTGTGATGCTGGCCGTGGCGGCGGTGGCGTGCGTGGCGGTGATGAAGAAGCGCGCATAAATGCTTCGGGACGGTCAAGACCGTCCCCTACAGTGAAACGGGCGGATTGGAGAACGCTTCGCGTTCTCGTAAGCGCTAACGGCCGAAGGCCGTTTGCGTATATGTAGGGGCGGGTCTTGACCCGCCCGCGGTTTTTCGCATAACACCATTGCGGGACGGTCAAGACCGTCCCCTACAGTGAAACGGCCGGAGGTTGCGGGCGAACGCAGTTCGCCCCTACGTAACGCCCCCTCCGTAGGGGCGAACTGTGTTCGCCCGCATGCAAAGGCTAATCGCGAAGCGGTTTGCGTATGCAGCCGCGGGACGGTCAAGACCGTCCCCTACGGAAACGGGCGATGGTTGCGGGCGAACGCAGTGCCCTCCCCCAACATCTTGCGCTATTCTTCGCCTCCACACCCTAAACCCAAAAATTAGTGCTAACAACCTTCTCTAAGCTTCTTGAAAACCCGCCAAATTTCTGCTATCCTTATTTAGAACGTTAATTGTTCCTCATAAATTGCCGCCGTGGAGCGGATTTTTTCATCTTATGGGGTATTATCCACATAGTTATCCACATTATTCTACGTTATCAACATAGGGGGTAGTTAAATGCAAACTGGCAAAGAACTTTGGGAGAGCGTGCAGGAGCCGCTAAAAAAACGTATGACTCCCATGAGTTATGAAACATGGATAACCTCGCTTGTGCCGCTGCTTTTAAAGGGCAATGTGCTTGTACTGGAGGCCAAGGACGAAATGGCGCGCAACACTATACGCAATATTTATCAGCCGCTTATAAGTGAAATTATAACCGCCGCATGCGGCACGGAGTACGATCTTTTATTCGTTGACCCCGCCGAGGGCAAGAAATATATGCCTAACACTCAAAATTCCATATATGGCGAGGAATACAATCTGCTCCCGCAATTCACCTTCGACACATTTGTTATCGGCGCGAGCAACAAT
The DNA here is from genome assembly GCA_964622815.1 of uncultured Oscillospiraceae bacterium. GTDB lineage: Bacteria > Bacillota > Clostridia > Christensenellales > CAG-138 > CAZUUR01. The sequence goes on from CAZUUR010000065.1 coordinate 2,399, forward strand.
TTTGCATACGCGGCCGCCGAGGCGGTGGCAAAAAACCCGTCCAACGCATATAACCCCCTATTTTTATATGGAGACAGCGGCCTTGGCAAGACGCATCTTATGCACGCCATAGGCAATTACATAAAGGAGCACTCAACAAAGAGCATAATCTACGTTCCCAGCGAGACGTTTATGAACGAGATGATTCAATCCATAAGCGAAAACAAAAATCTCCAGTTCCGCAATAAATATCGCTCGGTGGACGTTTTGATGATAGACGATATTCAGTTTCTCACCGGCAAAAAGGAAACGCAGAGCGAGTTTTTCAACACGTTCAACGCGCTTCACAACTATGGCAAGCAGATAATCATCAATTCGGACAGGCCGCCCAAGGAGCTTGTCAATCTTGAGGAGAGGCTGCGCTCGCGCTTTGAGGCGGGGCTTATAGCGGATATACAGATGCCGGATATGGAAACGCGCACGGCGATATTGAAGCGCAAGGCGGAGTTTTTTCCGCATTTAAATATCACCGAGGAGGTTTTATCATTTATAGCCGAAAAGGTGACCAGCAATATTCGCCAGCTTGAGGGTGCGCTCGCACGCGTGGTGGCTTATGCGAATATGGTCGCGCCGGGCACGCCGATAACCGTGGAGGTGGCGGAGCGCGAGCTAAAGAGCATACTTCCCGGCTTTGAGAATAAGAAGATAACGGTTGATACGATAAAGCAGGCCGTCGCCGATTATTACAGCATCGACCTAAACTCCCTTGCAAGCCAGCGCCGCACTATGGATATTGCGTATCCAAGACAGGTGGCGATGTATATGTGCACAGAGCTGACGGACGCGTCGCTTGTGAACATAGGTGCGGCATTCGGCAAACGCCATTATTCAACGGTGATAAACGCAAGGGACAAAATAAAAGAAGATATTGCCGCGAGTGAGGAGAAGAAGCACGAGATGGAGGATATTGAGAAAAGGATAAAATAGCGTTGAGCCAAGGCGAGCCGAACCCCATTCTCATTATGCTTAAAGCCGCCACAGTGCGCGGCAAATAAAAAGCGGCGTCCATGGACGCCGCTTTTGACTGTCGATAAAGTGGCAAAGCCACTTTATCGAGGTTACAGGTTTTGCCTGTCGCCCTGCGGACTCCCGTGCGGCAAAACCTGAAAGGAAAGAAAACGCAAGGTTTTCCTCCGTTTCGGCGTGCATGCCGCCGGAGCCGGATTATAAGTCAAGGGTTGTGACCCTTGACAATCCCGGGGGATTTTTGACAGGCTGAAGCGGCGTCCATGGACGCCGCTTTTTTAGCTTGCTTAGTTCTCGCCTATTCTGGACTGCGTGCCGCAGCGCTTGCATGCTACATATACTGTTCTTGCGTCGGCGTCGAGTACGTGGAAATCCTCGCAGCCGCACCTATAGCATCTGTAATGCCCAAGTATGGGGTTACCAACGGTTACGCCGCCTTCGGCTTCCTTGAGTTCTTCCTCGGTGAGGGGCTTGGTTGTTAAGTCTTTCATTTTCGTTTCTCCTTTCAGATTATCAAAATAATTATATTTGCATTTGAAAATTGTTTGTTAGTGGTTGGGGCTTGCGCCGTTTTTGCTGCGTTCACGCAGGCGATGGTAATTGCTTAATACCAGCTTTTGCCGCAAGCGAGGCAGGTGCATTTCCCCTGTGTGTCGCACGAAAAGTTGGGGCAGCCGCAATACGGACATTTTGGCCCTGTTATCACGCGGTTGGTTTCGTTCGCCCCTCCGGTAACGGAGCTTAGCTCGGGTTCTGTGAGCGGTGTGTTGGGTTTATCCGTCATTTTTGGTCGCCTCCCGTAGTTGTTTTTTGTTTATATTTGGATTATAAAGGGTAAGGCGTAACAAAAACGTAAAGGGTTTTCCGCATGGAAAACCCTTTTTACATTTACTGCTTTATGTATCTGATTTGGGGGCTGCGCGCGGCTTTGACCTCGTCAGGCCTGCCTATGGGCATGGTTGACGGGGCGTTTTGCAGCTTTTCGGGCGTTTCAAGCGCTTCCCGTGCGAGCTTTCGCATTACGGCGATAAAGCCGTCGAGCGTTTCGCGGCTCTCCGTCTCGGTGGGCTCTATCATCATGGCCTCGTGGACTATGAGCGGGAAATAGATTGTCATCGGGTGATAGCCATAGTCTATGAGCGCCTTGGCTATATCGGTGGTGTGTACGCCCTTCGCCATCATTTCCTCCGTGGGCGCTATGACGCACTCGTGCATGCATATTCTGTCATGCGGCACGGCAAAAACGTCCTTGAGCTTTGAGAAAATATAGTTTGCGTTTAGCACCGCGTTTTCGCTGGCTTCCTTGAGTCCCTTGCCCGCGAGCGAGAGAATATAGGCGTATGCCTTTATCATCACGGTGAAGTTGCCATAGAAATTCTTCGTCTTGCCTATCGAAAGCGGACGGTCATAGTCGAAACGCAGCTTTTTGCCGGACGTCGTATCGCAGCCGGTGCAGCCGGTGCAATGGGTATCATCACATTCGCGTATGACAGGATACGGAAGATACGGTATAAGCTCCTTCTTCACGCCAACAGGGCCGCTGCCTGGGCCGCCGCCGCCGTGAGGCGTTGAAAACGTCTTATGCAGATTGATGTGCATAACGTCAAAGCCCATGTCGCCCGGGCGCACTATGCCCATTATGGCGTTGAGGTTAGCGCCGTCGTAATAAAGAAGTCCGCCGGCGCCGTGAATAATTTCCGCTATCTCGACAATGTTTTCTTCAAACAGACCCAAGGTTGACGGGTTTGTGAGCATAAGCCCCGCGGTGTGCGGGCCAACGGCCGCCTTTAGCGCTTCTATATCCACGCCGCCGCGCTCGTTGCTCTTTATCTCGCGTATGGTAAAGCCCGCCATGTTCGCGGAGGCCGGATTTGTGCCGTGCGCCGCGTCCGGAACGATTATCTCGGTGCGCTCGTAATCACAGCGAACGTCGTGATACGCCTTTATTATCATAAGCCCGGTAAGCTCGCCGTGTGCGCCCGCCGCGCCCTGCAATGTGAAAGCGTCGAAGCCGCCTATCTCGCAAAGCGCCTTTTCAAGACCGTACATCAGCTTTAGTGCGCCCTGCGCGTCGTCGTCTGAGACGAGCGGGTGCAGATCGTCGAACTTTACGGCAAGCTGCTCGTTTATGCGCGGATTATATTTCATGGTGCATGAGCCGAGCGGGTAAAAGCCGTTGTCAACGCCGAAATTACGGCGCGACAGATTGGTGTAATGGCGGACGATGTCCACCTCGGCCACCTCGGGCAGATTCATTTCGGCCTTTGTGAGCATATCGGCGGGCAATACGCCGTCAAGGCGCGGCACGTCAAGCTCGGGCAGCGAATAGCCGCGATGGCCGGCAACGGAGCGTTCAAAAATCAGTGGATAATTCGTTGGATAGTTCATTTGACTACCTCCTCAAATGCGCAGATTACGGCGTCAAGCTCCTCGCGGGAGTTGCGCTCGGTGGCGCACCAGAGCATGCCCTCAGGCTTGCCTGTGAGCTTAACTATGGGAAGTCCGCCGATAAAGCCCTTGGCGCGCAGCGCCTTATCAACGTCTATTGCGCATTTATCGGTGCTGATAACAAATTCGTCGAAGAAAGGCGTATTGGGGAAACGGAGCTTCGCACCCTTTACGCTGGCAAGCCCTTCTGCAAGGTAGTGCGCCTTTTGCACGCTCTGCTCGGCGACCTCCTTGAGACCGGCCTTGCCCATGAACGCCAGATACATCGTTGCGGCGAGCGCACAGAGCATCTGATTGGAGCAGATATTGCTGGAAGCCTTTTCGCGGCGAATATGCTGCTCGCGCGCCTGAAGCGTTAACACGAACGCGCGGTTGCCGTCCTTATCCTCGGTCTGACCGGCTATGCGGCCGGGCAGGTTGCGCATCAATTTCTGATTTGACGCCATAAAGCCGCAATACGGCCCGCCAAAGGCTATGGGCATGCCAAGCGGCTGCGCGTCGCCAACGGCTATATCCGCACCGTATTCCGCCGGACGCTTTATAAGGCCGAGGGAAGTGGGGTCAACATGCGCCACGAACAGCGCGCCCGCTTCGTGCGTGAGCGCGGCGAGGGCGTCCATATTCTCAAGCGTGCCATAGAAGGTGGGCTGTGAGGCGATAAAGCCCGCGCAGCCGTCAAGCGCGGCCTTGAGGGCGGCTTCGTCCGTAACGCCGGCTTCGTTTATGGGGATCTCCATAAGCTGAGTCTTTGCAAAGCGGGCGTAGGTCTTTATTGTGGCTATTACGAATGGGTGCAGGCCGGCTGAATATGCCATTTTGTGCTTGCGCTTTGCGTTTATGCACATGGTAACGGCTTCGGCGGCGGCGGTTGCGCCATCGTAGACGGAGGCGTTGGAGGCTTCCATGCCGGTGAGCTCGCATATCATGGTTTGATATTCAAAAAGCCCTTGCAGCATGCCCTGGCTCATTTCAGCCTGATAGGGCGTATACGCGGTGAGGAACTCGCCGCGCTCTAAAAGCTGCCATATTGCCGAAGGTATGTAGCGCCTGTATGCGCCCGCCCCGCGAAACAGCGGCAGGCTCTGCGCATCGCATTTGGTGAGATCCGCAAATAGCTTTACAAGCTCAAGCTCGCTCATGGGCTTGCCTAAATCAAGCTCACGGCCAAGCTTTAGTGACGCCGGAACGTCGCGATACAGCTCGTCCATAGACTTTAAGCCTATGGAGGAGAGCATTTGCTCGCGCTCGGCGGCGGTGGTGGGAACGTAAGAATACATGGTGAGAATCCTTTCCCTTTGTTTTGAGTTTTTGGGTAGAGGCGGAGCGCAATGACTCCACAGTGGGTAGCGCTCTCGGAGAGCGGATGTGTAGCGCGGGAGCTTGCCGTCCTCACGCGGGGCGTCTAAAGCAAACCAAAGGTTTGCGATGCCGCCGCCCCCTACGGGAGCACAATGTTTGCAAGGCCGCAACATAAAATCCGGCTTTGGCGGCTTCGCCGCCGAAACGGATTAGGGCCATGCGCCCGCTCCCTTACGGCTTTTGCCGCCCGGCGAGCGAAGCGAGAAGGCAAAAGGCGCTTTTTCTTCGCTATGCGCTAATGCTAGCATTAGCGCTTGACAGCTTGCGTTCGAGCGAAAGCGAAGCGTTATTTTATATATGCCTCATATTCCTCGGCCGTCATGAGGTCGTCGGCCATGGAGGACACTTCAAATTCGGCTATGAACGCGCCGTAGGGATCGCTGTTGATTTTTTCGGCGGCGGAGTCAAGCTCCTCGTTTATGGCGATTATCTTTCCGGCGACGGGGGTGAATATCTCGCTGGCGGCCTTTACGCTCTCTATAACGGACAGGCAGTCGCCCTGGGCAAAAACGTCGCCTATGGCGGGCAGGTCGATGAAAACGATGTCGCCAAGCTCGCTCTGCGCATGATCGGTTATGCCGACCTTCGCCTTGTTGCCATCAACGAGTACCCACTCGTGGTCCTTGGAATACTTTCTGTCGTTAGGTGTCATTTAAATGTCCTCCTAAATTTTTTTATGCGGGGGTGTGTCGCGTCGGGCGGCTCGATATGGCCGCACACCGCATGGTTTTTTAGCTATTTTTTTGCTCTCTTATAGAACGGCAGCGCCACCTTTTCGGCCTTTAGGCGCTTGCCCCTTACGTCTATCTCGAATATATCGCCTTCGCTTGCGGCGTTTTCAACCAGCGCCATGGCATAATTGCCGCCCAAAGTGGGGCAGGGGCTTCCCGATGTAACGTGACCGACCTTTTTGCCATCGAGGTAAACGTCCGTATGCTCGCGGGCGATGCCCTTATCAATAAGCTTTAAGCCTATGCGCAGATGCTCCGGCGCTTTTATAAGCGCCTCGCGGCCGATGAAATCGCCCTTGGCGGGCTTGACTGCAAAGCTTATGCCCGTTTCAACAGGGGTAATCTCGGCGTTCATTTCGTGGCCGTACAGAGGCATGCTCGCCTCAAAGCGCAGCGTGTCGCGCGCGCCAAGGCCGCAGGGCAGCATGTTGACGGCCTTGCCCGCTTCCATGAGCGCACGGTGAAGCTTTACAGTGTCCTCAGCTTTGCAGTAAAGCTCAACGCCGTCCTCGCCGGTGTAGCCCGTGCGGGAAATCATGCAGTCCACGCCGCCCACGGCGACGCTTTCCTTAAATGTGTAATTCTTGGCGGGAACGTCGCTCTCGCTAAGGCCGAGCGCTGCTAAAACGTCCATAAAAAGAGGGCCTTGAAGCGCAAGCTGGCCTATCATGCCGCTCACATTATGCACATTGACGCCATTTACTTCATGAGATTTGAACCACTCGAAATCCTTATCGGTATTCGCCGCGTTGACCACGATGTAATAATCGTTTTCGCCGCGCATGTATATGAGAATATCGTCCACTGTGCCGCCATTTTCATAGCAGACCATGCTGTAACGGCAGCGGCCAGGGGTCATGCCGGCGATGTCGTTGGTGACCATATTTTGCAGCCAGTCAAACGCCTTTTCGCCCGTGACGAGCACCTCGCCCATGTGCGAAACATCGAAAAGACCGCAGCGCTCGCGCACTGCCTTGTGCTCCTCTATTATGGACGTATACTGCACCGGCAGCTCCCAGCCGCCG
>CAZUUR010000066.1:0-8934 GCA_964622815.1 uncultured Oscillospiraceae bacterium
CAGGTGCCAAATATTATGCGTCACCCGCAGATACTCATTCCGCCGGTCGTCGCCTCCGCGATAACCGGGCCTATATGCACCACGGTGTTGCAGATGAAAAATGCGGGTGCGGCGGCAGGCATGGGTACGAGCGGCCTCGTAGGTTTGTTTGGCACATGGGGCGCTATGTTCCCGGCTGAGGACGCGCTAACGGTGATATTGAAGATAGTTGGCATATTGATAATAGCTCCGGCGGTGATTAGCATACTTGTAAACGAGCTTTTAAGAAAGATAGGCTGGATAAAGACCGGCTATATGACATTGCCGCAGTAAATTGACCGCTTTTAAGTACGGCGTGCCTATCGGCGCGCCGTATTTTTATATGCAAATTCGCACACGCGCTAATCAACGCTTTATTGATAAGCCCCCCGGGGTCTCCTGACACCGCGCCTAACATATCCATCGTTTTGCAACCGTCGGTTGCCCAAGTTGAAAAGCAAACTTGCTGGTCAAAATGACCGGTTGCGTGTATTATTCTTGTGTAGTATCCTATAAACACGAGGAGATATGTACTTTCAAACCGGCGGTTTGCGCGGCTGTATACGCGACTGTATTGCTGGCGCAAAACCAGCCTCTAATTCCATCTGCGGTTAACTTTTTGAAAGGATGCTTTCGTATGCGAAAGCTATGATCTATATGGAAGTAAGAAAAAATCTTTGGACGCGGGATTTCACTATTATCACGCTTGGCACGGTGGTCTCTATGCTTGGCAACGCACTGAGCGGCTTTGCCATAGGCCTTCTTGTGCTCGACTACACAGGTTCGACATTTTTATATGCCATGTTCATGGTGGCCTATTCGCTGCCAAAGATAGTCATGCCATTCCTCGCTGGGCCGTATCTTGATAAATTCTCGCGCAAAAAGGTGATATACACGCTCGACTTTATATCCTCGGGCTTATATGTGCTGCTATATTTCGTATTAAGCAGCGGCACGTTCAATTATGCGCTGCTTATAGGCTTCTGCCTGTTGATAGGCTCTATAGACAGCATTTATCAGGTCGCCTACGAAAGCTATTATCCAACGCTCATACCAGAGGGCTGTTTCTCAAAGGCTTATTCAATATCAAGCATGATATATCCGCTGTCCGCCGTGATGGTGTTTGTGGCGGCGTATTGCTATGAAAACACATTGATAGGCCTTCCGGTGCTTTTCCTTTTCAACTCGGTGACATTTCTTATAGCCGCCATATTTGAAACGCAGATAAAGGCCGATGAGAAGCATCTTCGCAAGGCCGATAAGCGTTATAATTTAAAGGAATACATGGCCGATTTCAAGGACGGTATGAGCTATATAAAGCTCGAAAAGGGCCTTATGGTGATAACGGCGTATTTCGTTATAAGCACGCTTATGGACGGCGCGTCGGGCACGCTCTTAATGCCGTATTTCAAAAACGACCCGTCCTTAGGCGTTATGAATTACACATACGTTATGGGCTGCTCAGTGCTTGGCAGGCTCATAGGCGGCTGGGCGCATTATAGATTTAAATATCCAAAAGAAAAGAAATTCGCCATCGCGCTGGCGGTGTACATAGTGTCAAGCGTCATAGGCGGCACATTCCTCTACACTCCAATGAAGGTGATGATGCTCATGCAGTTCATTTCCGGCTTTATTTGCGTCACATCGTTCAATATCCGTATCTCAAGCACGCAGAACTATGTGCCGGACACCATGCGCGGCCGCTATAACGGCACATTTCAGATGCTGTGCACCGTTGGCAGCATATTAGGCCAGCTTATTTTCGGCGCTCTTGGCGATACGCTGCCCATAAAGCCCATTTTCCTCGTGTCATACGCGATGTGCGTGCTCGCGGCGATACTCATTGTGTATCGCGGCCGAAAGCACGTTAAGCCGATATATAATGTGGATCTGTAAGCACTGCAAAGGGCGACCCTCGCGGTCGCCCTCTTTTCTTTATATAGCGCAAGAAAATATTTGAATATATTACCGCAGGAAAGCATAAGAGAAATATTTACGTTTACATATAACTAAAATATTTTATTTTAACTCACAGCTCGGCATAGCTTTTTTCGCAGCCGCTATAACGCCTGCAAGTATGTTATCCTGGTCGCCGTCATCAATATCTAAAGTCATTTTCTGCGTGATAAAGTCCACGCGAACGCTTTTCACGCCGTCCGCACGTCCGACCGCCTTCTCGAGCCGCGCCGCGCAGTGCGGGCAATCAAGGCCGGTTAGGGAATACTTTTTTATCATAGGTCGCCTCCGTTAATTTAATGATAACGATTGAGCAACTGCTCAACTGTTATTATAGCACGAATTGGATACCTGTCAATGGGCATAATCAAAACGGCGGGCAAACCGGCTTATCGTCATACAAATACTTTCATTGACAAAGGCGATAAAAATGCTCATAATATACTAGATGCGTAAACGCAGCCGGGTGATGTACATGAAAAAGCGGGACCTGTTAATAATAGCTGTAGTGCTCGTTGCGGCGGGCGTATTTTATGCGCTCATAGGCGTAGTGGGCGGCGCAGATAGAAGCGGCGCGGCGGCGGGCGAGGTGATAGTATTTCTCGCAGATAAGGAATACGCGCGCGGAAGAATAGGCGTGGCTCAGACGATAGTGGTTGAGCAGCGAGACGGAAAAGTGAATGAAATAGTTATAGATTCCACAGGCGTATACATGAAGCGTTCCACATGCCATAACCAAAACTGCGTTGAACAGGGAAAGCTTACGCTTGGCAATACGGCGGGGCTGGCGCTCAAAAATTGGATAATCTGCCTTCCGAATAAGGTGAGCGTTGAGCTGCGGGTGGATAAATGAAAGCAAAAAAGCTTGCGCGTCTCGCGCTTTTAACGGCGCTTATGCTCGTATTGGGCTATATAGAAAGCCTGCTGCCGATAACCGCGGGCATACCGGGGATTAAAATCGGGCTTTCAAACGCGGTGCTGCTGTTTGCACTTTATTTAATAGATGAAAAGAGTGCGGCGCTGCTCATGGTGATGAAGGTGCTGCTTTCGGGCTTTCTTTTTGCGGGACTCAGCGCAATGCTGTATGCGCTCGCGGGCGGAAGCGTGAGCCTTGCGGTGATGATAGCCGCAAAGCGCCTTATAAAAGATGCTTCATGCGTGGGCGTAAGCGTTCTGGGCGCGGTTGCGCATAATTTAGCACAGCTTGCCACAGCGTATTTTGTGGTGGGTCAGGCGGCGGTTTTCGGCTATGCGCCCGTGCTTATGGTTGCGGGCGTTGTGGCGGGGATACTCACAGGCCTTGCCGCCAAGGGCGCTCAACTGGCGCGAAGGAATTTTGATTGAGGTTTACCCGTATCTCGGGTGATATTTATAGGAGGGACTGTTACAAAATGAAAAAACAACCACCAGCGTGGCTGGCGCTACTTGTAATAGCGCTTGCCGCGGGACTGTTGCTCGGAATTACAAACGAGATAACAGCCGACAAGATCAAGGATCAGGCGGATGCTGCCGCTGCGGCCGCGAGGCAAGCGGTTTTGCAGGCGGATGCATTTGAAGAGCTCAATGTGGCTGAGGGTGCGTCGGTGGATAATTGCTTTGCGGGCAAGACCGGAGGCAATATCGTGGGTTATGTCTGCCAGATAACCGTAAAGGGCTATGGCGGAGCGATAGAGCTCACCGTTGGCATGGACACCGCGGGCACTGTCACGGGGCTTAGCGTTGGCGGCTCAAGCTTTGCCGAAACGGCAGGCCTTGGCGCGCGCAGCAAGGAGCCTGAGTTCACCGATCAGTTTAAGGGAGTAGTAGCGCCCTTGGAGCTTAGAAAAGGCGATGCGAGCGGCAACAATCAGGTTGACGCCATCACCGCCGCCACCATAACTTCGACGGCTGTTGTGAACGGCGTAAATGCCGCCGCAGAGTATATGAGCTCGCTCATGGCAAACTGATTTTGTAAGGAGGATGAGGGGATTGCGAACTTTTAAATTCGATGGCGGCATACATCCCGCTAACCATGAGGGCAAAAGCCCAACTCGGGATATGCCCATACAGGACTTTGTATCCGATACCATGTGCATACCAATGGCCATGCATCTTGGCGCGCCCAGCGAGCCGTGCGTGGCGGCGGGCGAGCATGTTAAGCTAGGCCAGGTGATAGGCACGCCGGTGGGCGGCCTTGGACTTCCCGTTCACGCGAGCGTGAGCGGCGAGGTGGTGTCGGTTGAGAAAAAAATGTATACGGGCGGCGCGCCGGTAATGTGCGTCACCATTAAAAATGATTTCCAGGACGAGTGGGTCGATGGCATAAAGGGGCTTGGCAACGTTGAGTCGGCTGACCCCGCGGCTATAATTCCCGCAGTTAAAAATGCGGGCGTGTGCGGCATGGGCGGCGCGTCATTCCCGTCTCATGTTAAAATGGCCGTGCCGGAGGGTAAGCGCTGCGACATAATAATCATAAATGGCGCGGAGTGCGAAACATTTCTCACCGCTGATGACAGGCTCATGCGCGAAACGCCAAATCGAGTTGTGGACGGGCTTCGCGCGGTGATGCGTGCGCTCAAGGTAGATAGGGGCGTAATCGCGATAGAGAATAATAAGCCCGAGGCGATAGCCGCGATTGAGAAGGCCGCTTCAGGACGCGAGGGCGTTGAAGTGGTAAGGCTTAAAACCAAATACCCGCAGGGCGGTGAAAAGCAGCTCATAAAGGCTGTTACAGGCCGCGAGGTACCATCGGGCAAGCTCCCGCTCGACGCCAACGCCATAGTGTTTAACGTGGCTACGGCCTCCGCCATAGCCGACGCCGTTACCGATGGTACGCCGCTTATTTCGCGCGTGACCACAGTTACCGGCTGCGTTAAAACGCCTAAAAACCTCAAGCTCCGCATAGGCACCATAGTGGCCGACGCGGTGGGCGAGTGCGGCGGCTACAGTGAGGATATAGGCAAGCTTGTTTTGGGCGGCGGCATGACCGGCCTTGCTGTGCCTAACGACGATGTGCCACTTGCAAAGGCTTCTGGCGGCATAGTGGCCTATAGCGTCAAGGACGCGCCTCACACCGAGGAGGGCGCCTGCATAAGATGCGGCCGCTGCGTTCAAGCGTGCCCCATGCGCCTCAACCCGTATAGACTAAAGCATCTTTGCGACTCAAATGAGCTTGACAGGGCCAAAGAGGAGAGCGCGCTGGACTGCATAGTTTGCGGCTGCTGCTCTTATGTTTGCCCGGCGGAGCGGTTTATAACCGCCTCAATTAAAAATGGCAAGGATAAAATAATGGCTGCGGCGAGAGCCAAGGCGGAAGCGGAAAAGGCGAAGGCCGCCGCTCAGGCCGCGAAGGGGGGTAACCAATAATGATGAGAGTTTCAACAGCGCCGCACATACATAGCGGCGTAACCACCCGCCGCGTGATGGTGGACGTGCTTATTGCGCTCGTGCCGTGCGTGGTGGCGGGCGTGTTCCGCTTTGGCTACAGAGCGGCTATACTGCTTGCGGTTTCAATGCTTTCCTGCCTCGTATTTGAATATCTTTGGCAGAAGCTAACCAAAAAAACGGTCACCGTGGGCGATTGCTCCGCGCTTGTTACCGGCCTTTTGATAGGCTTGAACCTGCCCGTGGACGCGCCATTTTGGATACCCATTATCGGAGGCGGCGTGGCGATAATAATCGCAAAGCAATTTTTTGGCGGCATAGGTGATAACTTCATTAACCCCGCTTTGGCGGCGCGCGCCGTGCTGCTCACATCGTGGCCTGTTCACATGACTTCGTTCACGCTTCCCGTTAATAATGTGTTTGCGGCCGATGCTGTTAGCTCGGCAACGCCTCTTGCAACCCAGTCCGCAACCTATATGCAGCTATTAACTGGCGATATTCCCGGCAGCATAGGCGAAGTCAGCAAGCTCATGATACTGCTTGGCCTTGCGTATCTGCTTATAACAAAGGTTATTTCGTGGCGCATACCGGTTGTAATGCTTGGCACTGTGGCGCTTTTCACATGGATATTTGGCGGCGACCCGCTCTATGCGGTTATGGCGGGCGGCGTTATGTTCGGTGCGGTGTTCATGGCGACCGACTATACAACAAGCCCCATGACGGCTGCGGGTCAATATATCTATGCTGCTGTGACTGGCCTTATAGTTGTGATTATAAGGCAGTTTGGCGCATATCCGGAGGGCGTTACCTACGCGATATTGCTTGCCAACGTCCTCACCCCGTTGATAGATAAATATGTTAAGCCTCGCGTGTTCGGTCATGAGAAGGCTAAAAAGAAGGAGGCGCAGGCATAATGGAAAAGCGTTCTATGAAAAGCGTGTTTCTAAACGGCGTTATCACCGAGAACCCGACATTCCGTCTGGTGCTTGGCACATGCCCCACAATGGCAATAACCACGAGCGCCATAAACGGCATAGGCATGGGTCTTGCGGCGACGGCGGTTTTGATAGGCTCAAACCTCGTTATATCGCTGCTTCGCAACTTCATTCCCGATAAGGTGAGAATACCGGCGTTCGTTGTGGTTATATGCACATTCGTTACGGTGGTGCAGATGCTCATGCAGGCGTTTTTGCCCGATTTGTATGCAAGCCTTGGCATGTTCATTCCTCTGATAGTGGTTAACTGCATAATCCTTGCGCGCGCGGAAGCGTTCGCAAGCAAAAACGGTCCAGCCGCTTCCGTATTCGACGGCCTTGGCATGGGTCTTGGCTTCACAATAGCGATAACCATAATCGGCTGCATTCGCGAGCTTCTTGGCAATGGCTCGATATTCGGGCTTGATGTGTTCGGAGCGGCCTTTGAGCCGATGATACTCATGGTGCTTGCGCCGGGCGGCTTCATAGTGTTTGGCGTGCTGCTTGGCGTGATGAATTTTCTCATGGACAGAACCGCTAAGAAGGGAGGCGACAGAGCATGACATACGGAGGATCGACAGGCATTTTGGGCATTTTGCTCTTTATGGTAAGCTGCATTTTGTCCCACAACTTCATTTTCTCGCGCTTTCTTGGCTGCTGCCCGTTCCTTGGCGTATCAAATAAGGTGGAAACTGCGGCGGGCATGGGTTTGGCTGTTACTTTCGTTATGGGTCTGGCGTCGCTCTTCACATGGCTCGTATATAACCTCGTGCTTGTGCCGCTTGAGCTAAAGTATCTCGATACTATATGCTTTATCCTCGTAATAGCAGGTCTTGTGCAGCTGGTTGAGATGTTCCTTAAAAAGAGCAGTCCGTCACTATACAGGGCGCTTGGCATATACCTTCCGCTCATCACCACAAACTGCGCGGTGCTTGGCGTTGCGGTGCTCAATGTGTCTGAGGGCTACAACCTTTTTGAAAGCGTGCTAAACGGCATATTCGGCGCTTTGGGCTTCCTTTTGGCAATAGTGCTCATGGCTGGCGTGCGCGAAAGGCTTGAAACCTCAAAGGTGCCAAAGCCCATGCGCGGCTTCTCGATAAGCCTAATTATCGCGGGACTTATGTCTATCGCGTTTATGGGCTTCTCGGGGCTTGTGAAGTGAGGAGGAAGCAATGGATATAGTGATGATAATAAAAGCGGTGCTTGTGATAGGCGTGCTCGGGCTTGTTTTCGGTATAGGTCTGTCCATAGCGCATAAAAAACTGCATGTGGAGGTAGACCCCCGCATCGAGCAGGTGAAGGAATATCTCGGAGGCGCAAACTGCGGCGCGTGCGGCTATGCCGGGTGCGACGCATTTGCCGAGGCCGCCGTTGAAGGCAGAGCCAAGCCTTCGGGCTGCCCTGCCGGAAACACCAAGGCGATAGGCAAGATATTAGGCATAGACGTGGAAATGGCCGAGCCCAAGGTAGCGCGCCTTATATGCCAGGGCGTAGACGGCGTTGCCAAGAAACGCTTTGAGTACGATGGGTATCAAAGCTGCCGCGTAGCCGCGTCAATAGCGGGCGGGTCAAAGCTTTGCCGTTATGCGTGCCTCGGCTTTGGCGATTGCATACCCTATTGCGCGTTCGGCGCTATAAGCCTCAATGACGGCGTGGCCGTGTTCGACGCTGAAAAGTGCACCGGCTGCGGCGCTTGCATAAGCGCCTGCCCCCGCAGCGCTATAGCGCTGATGGTGGAGGATTCAAAGGTAATCGTGCGCTGCCGCAACAGCGATGTTGCACGCGAGGCGCGCGCTGTGTGCATGAAAGCGTGCATAGGCTGCGGCCGCTGCACAAAGGAGTGCAAGTATGACGCTATTCATGTTGAAAACGGCTTTGCCCGCATAGACCCAAATAAGTGTACGCGCTGCGGCGATTGCGCAAAGGTCTGCCCGTGCGGCTGCATAACCACTGAAAATTAAAAAATACTAACGGGAGGCCAAGGCAATGCTTTGGCCTTTCTTATTTTAATATTGACCTCACATCAAAATTTAGCTAAAATGTAATTCGAACGTATATTTTTTCTTCCCGTGGCAATGCTATGAACAACGCAGGTGTTGTTTGTGAAGCAAGTTCATGAGCAAACATTGTTATCAGGAGGAAAAAATATGAAAAGGCTTATTCTTGTTGCCCTGCTTGCGCTGAGCATGATCTTAGCGGGTTGCGGCGACGGCGAAGTTCCCCAAACGCCGACAAAAACCGTTGCGCCCGTTACAACCGTGGCGCCATCGCCATCAATGATGCCCTCGGCTGCACCGTCAAGCGACGTGACGCCCGGCGGTACTGACGGCGGAGCTGATGGCTCAAGCGGCACTGATGCAACCGGCACTGATGGAACAAATGGAAACGGAACCGGCAACACCGGTTCCTCTTCCAATGGACTTAGCACGGGAGTTGGTGTTATAACATCAATAGCTTCGTCCAAGGGCGCTGACGATTCGTCCGGCACAGCCGCGGTTGATACGGTTATCGTGGCCGTTACCATAGATGCTCAGGACAGGATAGTCGGCTGTTATATTGATACAGCGCAGACTAAAGTTAACTTCTCAAAGGACGGCAAGCTGGAAACCCCGCTCGATACCGA
>CAZUUR010000067.1:0-8864 GCA_964622815.1 uncultured Oscillospiraceae bacterium
CAGGCAAAATCACCGTCAACAAGCGTGACGTTGATGATTATTTCGGCTATGAGACTTTGAAGATGATCGTTCGCGCCCCCATGGTGCTTACGGACACCCTCAGCAAGTTTGACGTAAACGTTAATGTCGCAGGCGGCGGCACCACCGGCCAGGCCGGCGCTATCCGTCACGGCATAGCCCGCGCACTTCTCAATGTGAGCCCCGAATATCGCGGTGCTCTCAAGAAGGCCGGTTACCTCACGCGCGACCCGCGCATGAAGGAAAGAAAGAAGTACGGCTTGAAGGCTGCACGCCGCGCGCCGCAGTTCTCAAAGAGATAATTTCATTACGCAAAAAAATAGGGCGGACGTTTTGTCCGCCCTATTTGCAATCATAACAAAGGCAGAAAAATTACTTAGGAGTAAAAATGTACGATATAGCGATAATAGGTGGCGGCCCGGCAGGCCTTGCGGCGGGAATATACTCCGCGCGCGGAGGCACGAAATGCGTGCTCATTGAAGAAATGTTTCTAGGCGGTCAAATGACGAGAACGGAAAAAATAGATAATTATCCCGGCTTTGACGATGGTATAGACGGCTTTACCGCCGCTACCAAGCTCGAAAACCAGGCCAAAAGATTTGGCCTTGAAATAGTGTCAAAGCAGGTTGTTTCAGTGTCATTAACGGGCGAAACAAAGCATATTGTTTGCGATGACGGCGAGATAGACGCAAAGGCGGTGATAATCGCCACCGGTGCGTCGCCGCGCAAGCTCGGCATTGATAATGAGGAAAGCTATGTGGGCGCGGGCATATCATATTGCGCTACCTGTGACGGCGCTTTCTTTAAAGGTAAGACTGTTGCGGTTGTGGGCGGCGGCGATACCGCGCTTTCGGACGCTATATACCTTTCCAAGCTCGCCAAAAAGGTGTATCTTGTGCACAGGCGCGATGAGTTTCGCGGTGCAAAGGTTTTGCAGGACGCGGTGCACGCAAGAGAGAATATAGAGCTTGTGCTTTCCTGTTTGCCGCAAAAGCTTATAGGCGATAAAAATATCACGGCGCTTGAGGTCAAAAACGTTAATTCGGGTGAAGTGCGCACGCTAGAGGCCGAAGGCATATTCGCGGCGGTGGGTATAGAGCCGCGTACAGAGCTTTTTAACGGCGCGCTTAATTTGACAGCCGCAAGGAGCATAGTCACGAATAGCCGCATGGAAACGAATATTCAAGGCGTGTATGCCGCGGGCGATGTGCGTGATACACAGCTTCGTCAGGTCGTTACCGCGCTTGCGGATGGCGCTATTGCTGCGACGTCGGCAATAGAATATCTTAGATGATACTTTTGGGGGAGGATTTATGGCAAGATTATTTGGTACAGATGGTGTACGCGGTATAGCAAATAAGGATCTTTCGTGTGAGCTTGCGATGAAGATAGGCGCGGCGGGCGCGCATGTGCTTACAAATGAGGTTCATGATCCGCGCATATTGATAGGCGCGGATACTCGCCTTTCAGGCGACATGCTAATGGCCGCGCTTACGGCGGGTATATGCTCCGTAGGCGGCGAGGTAATAAATGTTGGCGTTATTCCAACGCCCGCTATGGCATATCTTGTGAGGCTTTATTCTGCGGACGCCGCAGTTATGGTGAGTGCTTCGCATAATACAATGGAGTATAACGGTATAAAGTGGTTTAACGGTGAAGGCCGCAAGCTTTCAGACGAGCTTGAGGACGAGATAGAGACGCTCATTAAGTCAGACGCGCAGCTTGATAAGCCCATAGGCAAGCGCATAGGTCACGTTATAGAAGCAAAGCGCGCGGTAGAGGAATATGAGGCTTTTTTAACCTCGTCGTCAGCTTCAAAGCTAGACGGGCTTAAAATAGTGCTTGATTGTGCAAACGGCGCGTCATCCGCGATAGCGCGTGAGGTGTTTTCCGCTCTGGGCGCAACCGTGCTCTCATATTTTGATAAGCCGGACGGCAGCAACATAAACGACGCCTGCGGTTCAACCCACCCTGAACGCCTTCAGGAGCTTGTTACCGAATGCGGTGCGGACGTTGGCTTCGCCTTCGATGGCGATGCCGACAGGGTAATGGCTGCCGACGAGCGCGGCAACATAGTCGATGGCGACAGGATAATGGGCTTATGCGCCAAATTCCTCAAATCCCAAGGCAAGCTCAAAAAGGATACGCTCGTTGTTACCGTCATGTCAAACCTCGGCCTAAAACGTAAGATGGAGGAGCTTGGCATACACGTCGAGGAAACGATAGTGGGCGATAGGTATGTGCTTGAGCGCATGGTAGAAAAGGGTCTTAGCATTGGAGGCGAGCAGTCCGGCCATATAATCTTCCTGGATTTAAACACCACGGGCGATGGCATGCTGTCCGCCATACAGGTGCTCAATGTGATGAAAACGGAAAGAAAAAAACTTTCAGCGCTGGCCAACGAAATACCCATCTATCCGCAGATGCTTGTAAACGTAATAGTCGAGCCTGGTCAAAAGCAGGCGGCTATGGAGGATAAGGAGCTGCACGCAGCGATAGACGAGGTTGAAAAGAGCATGGAAGGCGCGGGACGCGTGCTGGTGCGCGCTTCAGGCACAGAGCCTATGATAAGGATAATGCTTGAAGGGCAGGACGAGGAGGATATAAGCGCTAAAGCAATACGCCTAGCAAAGATATTGGAAAAGAACTATAAAGGACATGTAAAATGAAGCTTGTGGTAATTATGGGACCGCATGCCGTTGGTAAAATGACGGTGGGGCAGGAGCTTGCAAAGCTTACTGGGCTAAAACTCTTTCAAAACCACATGACCATTGATATTGTCAGCGAGCTTTTTGAAAACGCGCCTGCCGAGCGTGCGCGTTTGACGGAGCTTTTTCGTGAGGAAATATTCAAAGCCTTTATAAAGACTAATGAGTACGGCATGATATTCACGTTCATGTGTGCGTTTGATCAAAAGTCCGACTGCGATTATATAAACAATCTCGAACGATTGTTCAATGAAAGCGGCGCGGAGGTATATTTTGTTGAGCTTGAGGCGGATTGCGATGTGCGCCTGTACCGCAACAAAACCGAGAATCGCCTGAAAAATAAACCCTCCAAACGCAATATTGAGAGATCCGAGTGTATCTTCAAAGCGCTGGAGAATAAATATCGCCTCAACTCGTATGAAGGCGAGATAACGAAGAAAAATTACATAAAGATCAATAATACCAATATGCCGCCCGAACAAGCGGCGGCTATGATAAATGAGCGTTTCGCTCTTTAGCCGGAGGAAAAAATGGTAATTGCAATATTTGGTGAAAGCTGCACGGGTAAATCCACCATAGCTGACACGGTGAAAGCGAAAAACGGTGCAAAGGTGTATTCCGGCAAGGACTATTTAAGACTTGCCAAAAACTCCGCAGACGCAGAGAAACAGTTTGTCGAGCTTCTTAATGAAAGTGTGCGAAGCGATGAGTGCGTTGTTTTTGTGATAAGCGAGACAGAGCATTTGAAGCTCATTCCCGATGGATCAAAGCGCGTGCTCGTTACAGCAGGTCTTGAAAGGATAAAGGAACGTTTTAAAAATCGCATGGGTGGCAAGCTTCCGCCGCAGGTGGAAAAAATGCTTGAGGCAAAGCACGGCGCGTTTGACACGCAAAAGTGCGATCTGCATATAGATACCGATGCTATTGATGCCCAAAACGCCGTCGAGCGGATATTTGCGTAAGCATTTCGCACGAGTGTAATATTTTGCCCCTCCCGACATACAAATTATCAAAAGCATGTCAGGAGGGGCGTTTATGTATACATATATTGAGGAGCGGGTGCTCCTAGCCGCGGAATACATAGCTCAAAGCGGCGCTACCGTGCGCGCGGCGGCAAAGAAGTTTGGCGTAAGCAAGTCCACCGTACATAAGGATATGACAGGCAAGCTGCCCTTCTTAAATCCAACGCTCGCCAAGGAAGTAAGCGCCATATTGAAAAAGAATAAAGATGAGCGTCATATTCGAGGTGGCATGGCGACATGCTTGAAATACAAAAATCGTAAAAATAGTGGTTGACAAAGCGAGCATAATAATTTATCATAACAAAAACAAAATGATCTTGGAGATAATTAAATGCTGAATTGGTTCACAGTGTCCATGATGATGCCCAAGAGCTACGCTTCGATGATGATGCGTGGCTCATTGTGCAACACCTTGGGACTGCGCGTTAATTAGACTGCAATTATTATTTTGATTGCAAGGCGGTGAGCGTAAGCCCACCGCCTTGTATTATTTTTTGGAGAAAAAGTTTGGAAGCAACTTTCAAACTAGCGTTTAGAGGCTTTCGTTGCCGAGAGCAAACGAATAGCTATTCGTTGGGACGATTTTGCCTGCGCAGAACCTGCTTCAATTTCGATGAAAGGGATGCTTTCGTAAATCGAAAGCAATGGTTATAAAATGGCAGCGATAGAGCTTAGAAGCGTATCAAAAAAATATTCCATCAAGGACGGCAACGTAGACGCATTAACAAATGTGTCGCTGAGCATAGACGAAGGGGAGATATTCTCCATAATTGGCATGAGCGGCGCAGGCAAGAGCACGCTCGTTAGATGCATAAATCTGCTTGAAACGCCAAGCGACGGAGTCGTTAACATATTTGGACGCAGCATGGGCGAGCTTGATAAGCACCAACTGCGTGGGGAGCGCCGCAGGATAGGCATGATATTCCAGCAGTTCAATCTGCTTATGCAGCGTAATGTGCTCGATAACGTTGCCTTTCCGCTTGAACTTATGAAGGTGCCGCGCGATAAAGCGCGAGAGAAAGCGCGTGAGCTAATAAAGCTGGTTGACCTTGCGGATAAGGAAAAGGCGTTTCCGGCGCAGCTTTCAGGCGGCCAAAAGCAGCGCGTGGCGATAGCCAGGGCGCTCGCGTCAGAGCCGCGCATACTTCTGTGCGATGAGGCAACTTCCGCGCTAGACCCGTCCACTACGAAGAATATCCTTTCGCTGATAAAAAAGGTGCATGATATGCTCAATATCACCGTCGTAATGATAACCCATGAAATGAGCGTAGCGCGCTCGATAAGCGATAGGGTTGCCGTGCTCGACGGCGGGAGGGTCGTTGAATGTGGCCGCGCGGAGGACGTACTCGCAAAACCAAAGACGCTTGCAGCGAAAAGGCTTTTGCTTATGTGCGAACCAACTGCTTTTGAGGAGGCGATAATATGAACCCATTAACCGAACTTGTGCTAAACGGCATACTCGAAACTTTATATATGACGCTCGTATCAACGGCGTTTGGCTATATTATTGGGCTTCCGCTCGGCATGATACTAGCGGCCACAGCTTCGGAGGGAATAACGCCCGTGCCGATAGTTAATAAGGCGCTTGGCTTTATCGTAAATGTGGTGCGCTCCGTGCCGTTTATTATCCTACTGGTGGCGATAATCCCGTTTACCCGCGCCATAGTCGGCACGACGCTCGGTTCTACCGCCACTATTGTTCCACTTACGCTGTGCTGCGCGCCGTATATTGCAAGGGTTGTGGAGTCGTCCATAAAGGAGGTTGATCCCGGCGTAGTTGAAGCAGCGCTTTCAATGGGCGCTTCGCCCATGCAGGTGATGCTAAAGGTTCAGCTTCCAGAGGCTAAGCCGTCGCTGCTTGTGGGCGCGGCGATAACTGTAACGGCAGTGCTCGGCTATTCCACAATGGCTGGCTTCGTGGGCGGCGGCGGTCTCGGCGCGATAGCCATAAACTATGGTTATTATAAATACGACGATAAAATGATGCTCATAACCGTTTGCCTATTGGTGGTGATAGTGCAGCTTTTACAAGAAATTGGCATGCGCGTGGCTACCAAGACGGATAAGCGGCAAAATAGTTTTTAGGAGGAAAAAATGAAAAAGACATTACTCATTTCCATAGCGTCGGCGTTGACGCTGGTCGTTGGTCTTGCGGCGGGCTGCGCAAAAAACGGCGCGGACGGCAAAACCATCAAAGTAGGCGCGAGTATAACACCTCATGCAGAGATATTGGCAGTGATAAAGGACGAGCTCGCAAAAGACGGTTATACGCTGGAAATAGTTGAATTTACGGATTATGTGCAGCCAAACCTCGCGCTCGAGGCAGGTGATCTGGACGCTAATTACTTTCAGCATAAGCCATATCTTGAAACCTTTAATAAAGAGAATTCCACACATATAGTCTGTGCGGCGAATGTTCATTACGAGCCTTATGGGCTGTATGCAGGAAAGTGCGCATCAGTGGAGGCGCTGCCCGACGGCGGAGTGATAGCCGTTCCTAACGATGGAGCTAACGAGGCGCGTGCGCTGCTGCTGCTTGAGCAGGTCGGGCTAATAACACTCGCTAAGGACGCGGGTCTTTCCGCTAAGGTGACGGATATAACAGAGAATCACAAAAATCTTCAAATAAAGGAGATTGAGGCCGCTCAGCTAGCCCGCTCGCTTCCGGACGTTGATCTTGCTGTGATAAACGGTAACTATGCCATACAAGCAGGTCTCAATGCTGCAAAGGATGCGCTCGTGATAGAGGCGCAGGACTCGCTCGCCGCCACCACCTTTGCAAATATAATCGCCGTGAAGGAGGGAAACGAGCAGACGGATAAGACAAAAGCGCTGGTAGCCGCGATTTTATCGGATACGGTGAGGGATTTTATCAATAACACCTATGGCGGTGCGGTTATCCCCGTTTTCTAAGCTGCTTATTTAATCAAAGCTCCGCTTGAATTATCGGCGGGGCTTTATTATACTTATTATATGGAAGAATTTATTCGCACAAGCTATGTTATAGGGCAAACAGGCGTAGACAGGCTAAAAGCAGCCAGCGTGGCGCTTTTTGGAGTTGGAGGCGTTGGCTCATACGCGGCGGAGGCACTCGCGCGCGCAGGCATTGGCTCGCTTTTGCTCGTTGATATGGACGAGGTTTCATTATCCAATATAAATAGACAGCTAGTGGCGCTGCATTCCACCATCGGCATGAAAAAAACGCAGGTGATGCTCGATAGGATACGGGATATTAACCCAAACATTCGCGCCGAGCAGGCGCAGCTTTTCTACACCGCCGAAAACGCCGATGAAATCAACCTTTCAGGTTTTGATTATATTATAGACGCTATTGATACCGTGTCATCAAAGCTGACGCTTATTGAGCGCGCATATAAGGCGAATATTCCAATTATTTCAAGTATGGGTGCGGGCAATAAGCTAGACCCCACACAATTTCAAGTGAGCGATATATATAAAACGTCCGTCTGTCCACTCGCGCGCGTGATGCGCCACGAGCTGAAAAAACGCGGCGTAGAGCGGCTCAAGGTGGTTTACTCAACGGAGGAGCCCATAAAGCCGGGTGAAGCGCACACGAGCAGACGCATATCTGGGAGCGTTTCGTTTGTGCCATCGGTGGCGGGACTCATTATTGCAGGCGAGGTAATAAAGGAAATTGCGCTAAGAAAGGACAACATATTATGACGAGCAAAAAGGGCGTTTCGCCAAAGGGCGTGTCGCCAAAGGGCGTATCGCTAAAGGGCGTATCGCCCATGGATACAGCGCTTAAATATCTCGATATAAAGCCCAGAACGGTGCGCGAGGTGGAGCTGAGGCTCGACGAAGCGGAATTTGGCGAGCAAGAGATATGCGACGTTATTTTAAGGTTAAAGGAGCTTAATTATTTAAACGATAACGATTACGCCGCCAACTTTATTCGCACGCGCCTTGCTTGCAAGCCGTTGAGTCGCAGAAAGCTGCGTGATCAGCTATACACGCACAAAGTGCCAAAGGATATAATCGACGAGGCGCTTTGCGCCGTATCGGACGATATAGAAATGCAAAATGCGCTCACCGTGGCGAAAAAGTTCTGTGCGCAGTTTTCGGCGCTGGAGGAGTATCCGCGCGCCGGGCGCGTGGCAAAGCGGCTTGCCTCTCGGGGCTTTGACTATTCAGTTATCTCGTATGCGCTGGGGCAAATGAATTGCCAGTGCGATGAAGCCATGCTTGACGCACAGGACGAGGGAGATGACGATTAGCTTATGATATTAGGCACGGGAATAGATGTAATAGAGGTTGAAAGGGTGAAAAAAGCCTCCGAAAAAGAGCGCTTCATGCAGCGCGTTTTTACTGATGGCGAGAGGCGGCGCTTTGACGATAATTGCCAAAGCATAGCAGGGGTATTCGCCGCAAAGGAGGCAGTGGCAAAGGCGCTCGGCACAGGCTTTTCACAGGGCATCGGTTTAAAGGATATAGAAATAACGCACGATGAGTTAGGCAAACCAGAAGCCACACTAACGGGGGGCGCGCTAAAAAGAATGCAGGCGCTTGGCGCTAAAACTATGCATGTTAGCATATCACATATAAAAACGCTCGCGTTGGCGCAGGCAATACTGGAGGATTGATGGCAGCTCACGTTATTGAGGTAGCGGATATAAAAAGGCTTGTGGGCGAGCGTGCGGCTGATTCTCACAAGGGCAGCAACGGCCGCTGCCTTGTGTTGGGCGGTTGCGATGGCTTCTTCGGAGCGGCAGCAATGTGCGCAGCCGCTGCATTAAGGTGCGGCGCTGGCACAACAAAGGCGTATGCGCCGCAAGGAGCGCGGGCGGTGTTTTCGAGCCTGCCGGAGGTGATGCTTCACACATTTCCCGGTGGTACGTGGAGCACTTGCGATATAGAAACACTGGATCAATTACTCGACGTTTGCGATTGCTATGCCATTGGCCCTGGAATGGGCAAGGCTGACAAACTGCGCGAGGTACTCGCAGCGGCGCTTAAAAGGCGTAAGCCAACCGTTATTGATGCGGACGCGCTAAATATGCTTGCAAGCTTCGGCCGCTTTGATATTTTGCATGATAAATGCGTACTTACGCCGCATATAGGCGAAATGTCGCGGCTGACAGGCTTGAGTGTGGAC
>CAZUUR010000068.1:0-4572 GCA_964622815.1 uncultured Oscillospiraceae bacterium
ATTTTCAATGCTGCGCCATATAAACATATCCTCCGACGCACCCTGCACGTTTTGCGCCTTAACGCCTATATCGGCGGCGCTGTAGTCTATGGGTGCGGGCAAAGGCTCTGTGGGCGCGGGGGTTATGGCAATGTCAACGCTCGCGGCGCTCGTGTCGAGCGGCTTGCCGCTGTAGTCAAGAAGACTCTCAAGCGTGAAATCTATCTTCGCGCTGCCTTCGCCCGAGGCCGTGAAGGTAATGCTCGCAGAAAGGCTCTTTGCGCCGTCCTTTTCGGCTGAATACATGGCAAAGCGTCCGTCGGACGCGCCGCCCGCGCCTTCCTCAAAGGCGAGAAGGCTTGCGTCATAAGTGAATGTGCCCTGGGCGACGGATAGCTTGTCGCCGGTGACTGTGAGCGTTACCATCACCGTATCGCCTGCCTGAACAGTGGTCTTGTCAGCCGTGGCCTCGATGGCCGCGAGGGCGGGGAAGGCCGCCATAATTATTGTGAGCGCTAAAGCGAGCGCTAGAAATCTTTTTTTCATAGTTATGACCATAGCTTTCGTTTACGAAAGCATCCTTTCAAAATTGAGACTGGCTTTGCGGTAGCAAAATCGTCGCGCCGTCCGCGGCGAAAGTCATAAAACGGGACGAGGTCTTTCATGCTATCCTCTCTTTGAGCTTATGGTTTCATCGCCGCACAAGCTGCGCACGAGATACACAAGGTCGCTTGCGTCCACCGTGCCATCGTGATTAACGTCGGCGGCTTCATAATAAGGCTCGGTGAGTATGCGCGAGCGTATAAGGTAATTTCGCAGCACGTCCGCATCGGCCTGCGTAACGCCGCTTTCGCCGTCAAGGTCGCCATAGACGATTATGGGCAGATCGAACATGCTGTTGCCCTCATCGTATGAGGTGCGCACAAAATCGCCCGTGGTGACGCCGTCCGTTTCCTTTAGCCTCCCCTTTGAGGTGACTATTGTGAGCGTGCCGTCGGACTTTAGCGCCTTTAAAAGCTCATTGGCGGCTGTCTTGGGCTTTATGCCGCTTACGCCCCACTCGTTCACGCGATAATCATCGCTTGAAAGGCGTGGTGCGCTCTGCCATGTGCCAACGGTATTGAGCCGCGTATCAACATAATAAAATGAAAGTATGTCCGCATAGCCCTGCCCATCGCGCGCACGCTGCTGCGCACCGCGCTGGCTGAGTCCAACGCCGTGGCCGTAGCGGCGCATGGTGAGATTAAAGCCTGAATAATTAGTGCCCAACACAGTTTTTACCGCTCGCTCCGCGCCGCGCATTCTAAGCGTATACGTCTTTGCGTCAAAAGCGCCTATGGTGTTTTCGGCGGAGTCAAAGAGCAATTCCTTTAGCGTTAGCGTCACCGTCACCTGACCGGTGGTCTTGTCCGCCTTTTCAACCTCCAGCGTAACATCGGCCAGCAGATAGCAGCGGCTCGGCTCGGTATAGTCGGAGGTGTGCGGCCTCACGCTCACCGTGCCCAAAAGCGTCACGTCCTCGCCCGCCGCCTCGCAAGCGCCCTTTACAAGCAGCGAATAAACCTCTCTGTCCATGGCGCTTATGGTGCTGTCGTTATATTCCTTGGGTATGAAAGCGAGATATTCCATGCTTGAGGCGTTCTTTAAATCGTACGGGTCGTCTGCATTAACATAATATGGATAGTCCTCGTCCCAAACATTTTTTGTGCGCTCGGTCTGCCCGCCGTTTGATGAGGAATAAAACGCTTCGATTATATCGCCGTCGTATGTGAGCACCTTGCCGGCCGTTGCGTCAACTGCCGCTATAGCGCGCACGTTCTTGCTTGCAAAGCCGCAATATACCTGATCGCTCGACGTATCGCCAAGGTCGTAGGAGCGTGTTGAATAATTAGAGCATTTTGCCATAGCGTAGCTGCGTGCGCACACCGCCTGCGCCATGAGCGCGTCTATGGGGAATGAATTGCTCATTTCATTGGGTATAACCCCATAGAGATACTGCTCCATGGGAAGCTGATTTATTGCGCGAATGCCGCCATTGTCAATATCGAAGGTCATATTGCCAAGGTAGGTGCAGGTGCCGTGCTCGCTGTTGCGAAGGCGTATATAGGCGGTACGGCCGCCGTAATCGCGGCTCATTAGCGTGAGCTGCGCGGCTGTGAGCGTTTTGCCGCCCACTGTAAGCTCCACGCGGCTGCCAACCGCCTTGACGGTTAATTCGTCGTTGCCAACGGTTAGCTCAGGCGCTTCCTTAACGTAAAATTCGCCCACGGGCGTTATCGCAAGCTCTTTTTTTGAGCCTACGGATAAGCGCACGCGCACCTGTGAATGGAATGACGCCGATAGCGACGGCGCCGCCAAAAGCAGCGTGAGCGTTGCTAAAAAAATTGCAAAAATGCGTTTTAGCTTCATAGTTTTTACCATGGCTTTCGTTTACGAAAGCTCTCCTTTCAGCGGAGTTGTGTGTGGCTTTGCTAAAGCAAAATCGTCGCGCTTTCCGCGAGAAAAGCCTCAAAGCCGGAGAAGTCCGCTCCTTGTTTCAATATCAGCAAAAGCGGCCATAATTCAACATAATAATACCGCCGCTGATGATAATGCGTCAATGCGGCGGTAAAAGTGTTAACATATTTGCTTTTTCTTAACTGTCTATATGATTGAGCACCAATATATCGCCCTCAAGCAGCACAGTGTCGCCGTTGGGGATAATGATTTGTTGGCCGCGCTGCACCATAACTATGAGCGCCCCGCTTGTGTTTTTTAGCTTTGAAAGGGGCAGACCTATTAGCTCGCTGCCTTTTTTCACATGCCTTTCGCCAAGCTTTACGCCCGAAACGTCCTCGGGCGAGCGTGCGCACAGCACAAGCTTGTCGCCGTCTAAGATAACGGTGCCGCCGTTTGGCACTATGCGCTGTCCATCTCGCTCTAGCAGCGCGAGTATTGTGTCGGGCGGGAGCGTTAGCTCGTATATCTGCTTGTTGCACCACGCATGCCCGTTTGCTATCGTGAACTGGATAAACTGCACGGGCACTTCGTCGGTGTAATCGGTAAAGGTTTTCATAACGTCGCCCTGGTCGTCAATCATGTTGAGCCTTCGCGCAACAAATGGTATGAGCGACCCCTGTATCAATATGGAAAAGAGCACTATGCAAAATACGATGTGGAATATATCGTTTTCGGTTTTGGCGCCCATCACCACCATTATCGCGAAAACAATGCTCGCTGCGCCGCGAAGCCCCGCCCACGAGACGGTAAGCTGCTGCCTTATATTGCTTTTAAAGGGCGAGAGTATGGCAAATATTGCGGCCGGACGCGCCACGAAGGTGAGAAACAGCGCTATTATAAGCGCCGGCAGCATCACAAGTATCAGCTGCGAGGGCGCTGAGAGCAGGCCTAAAAGGAAGAATACGAGCATCTGCGTAATCCCTGTTACGCCATCGAAAAAATGCACGAGCGCGCGCTTGTTTTTTATCTCAGCATTGCCCATCATAAGCCCCGCGATATATACGCTCAAATAGCCGTTGCCACCCAAGGCGGCTGGTGCGGCGTAGGCAAGCAGCACCACAGCCACAACAAATATCGTGTCGAAGCCGGAGGCCGAGAAGCGGAATTTCTTGAGCAGCCATATCGCGGCTATCGCTATTAAAACGCCGAAAACCGCGCCGTATACAAGCTGGGCGAAAATCATGTAGGCTATCTGGCCGGTGGAGGCCGTGCCGTTCATTATAGCCAGAAATATAACGGTTAGCATGTATGAGCATGGGTCGTTGCTGCCGCTTTCAACCTCCAAAAGCGAAGCGGTGTGATATTTTAAATTCAGTCTTTTTGAGCGCAAAACGGAAAATACGCTCGCAGCATCTGTTGAGCTTATCACAGAGCCCATAAGAAAGCTTTCAAGCCACGGCATATTTATTACGAAGCGGCAGAAAAGACCCGTGAGCGCCGCCGTTAGAATAACGCCGAGCGATGAGAGAAGTATGCTCTTCACAGCAACCGGCTTGGCGGCGTCCCAGCTAGTGCCAAAGCCGCCGTAAAACATGATGAATATAAGCGCGAGAGAGCATATTTGCTCGGCAAAGGAATAATTGCTGAATTGTATTTGCACAACTCCGTCAGAACCAAAGAACATTCCAAGCAATATGAAGGCGAGCAGCATTGGTATGCCGAGCTTGCTCGTGAGCTTGTTTAAAACAATGCACGAGAGCATCACAACGGCGGCTAGAAGCAGATAAACGGGCATATAGCGTCCTCCCTGTGTAGTCATTATGAAGCTTCATAATTAGTATAACACATTTTACGATTGACAAGAACATAATCCGGTAATAGAATTACGATAGTTGAATAGCGTGCGATAAAGCGCTTTTGCGCCGGCTCGATAAAAGCCGAGGGAATAGGATGAAATTTCCTAGCTATCCCAGTAACCGTGAAGTGGACGAAAGGGCATAAGTCACTGTCTTATTTTTAAGATGGGAAGACGCCCAAAGTAGGATGAAGCTAAGCCGGGAGACCTGTTTTTGCACGAGAAAACTTCTGGGGTTGAGTGAAACGTCACGGATATTTGGGCTCCGTGCATATTGTTGCTCCTCAATCTGAGGGAGC